>DASQPY010000269.1:0-2245 GCA_035643735.1 Actinoallomurus sp.
CCTCCAAGCTCGGCACGGTCACCATCGAGTCGCCGCTGCTGGACGACCCGATGCAGGGCGAGGTGTACCTGGCCCAGCAGAACGCCAACCCGTTCAACTCGCTGATGGCGATGTACATCGAGGCGCAGGGCGAGGGCGTGACCGTCAAGCTCGCCGGCCGGGTGGATCTGGATCCGCTCACCGGTCGCGTGACGACCACGTTCGACAACAACCCGCAACTCCCGTTCACGGCGCTGCACATGAAGCTCAAGAGCGGCGCCCGGGCGCCGCTGATGACCCCGAAGGCGTGCGGCACGTTCACGTCGCAGTCGGCGATCACGTCCTGGAGCGGCAAGACCGTCACCGGCGAGGACACGATGACCATCGACCAGGGCTGCGATCAGGCCGGCCGGTTCGAGCCGACGATGGAGGCCGGGGTCGCGAGCCCACTCGCCGGTGCGTCGTCGGCCTTCGTGCTGAACCTCGGCCGGCCCAACGGCCAGCAGGACATCAGCGGCCTGACCGTGACGTTGCCGCCCGGTGTCCTCGGGCATGTCGGCAGCGTGCCGCTGTGCCCGGAGGCGCAGGCGGCCACGGGTGCCTGCGCGCCGGAGTCGCAGGTGGGCAGGGCGACGGTCGTGGCCGGGACGGGGACGAACCCGCTCTCGGTGCCGCAGGCGGGCAAGGCGCCGACGGCGGTCTATCTGGCGGGGCCGTACAAGGGTGCGCCGTATTCGTTGTCGATCGTGGTGCCGGCGCAGGCGGGGCCGTTCGATCTCGGCACGGTGGTCGTCCGCGCGGCCTTGCTCATCGACCCCGTCGATGCGCACGTCACGGTGGTCAGCGATCCGCTCCCGACGATCCTCATGGGCATCCCGCTGGACGTCCGGAAGATCAACGTGACGGTGGACCGCCCGGGGTTCATGGTGTCGCCGACCAACTGCGATCCGCTGAGGGTCAGCGGGCAGGTGACGTCGTCGCAGGGCGCGGTCGCCGGTGTCGGCAACCCGTTCCAGGTGGCCAACTGCGCGGCGTTGGCGTTGCAGCCGAAGCTGGCGATGACGCTGACGGGCAAGCGGCAGACCAACGACAACAAGCACCCCGGGTTGACGGCGGACCTGACGATGCCCGCGGGCGGGGCCAACCTGAAGCAGATGGTTGTGACGCTGCCGTTGTCGATGGCGTTGGATCCCGACAACTCGCAGTCCGACGCGCTCTGTGAGTTCGTGGCGGGGCAGAAGACGATCCCGGAGTGCCCGGCCAGCTCGATCGTGGGCTCGGCGACGGCGGTGACGCCGCTGTTGAACGTGCCGCTCAGCGGGCCGGTGTACTTCATCAAGAACGTGCGGACCGACGCGAAGACGGGGCGGCAGATCAAGACGCTGCCGACGTTGGCGGTGGTGTTGCAGGGCTCGGGCATCACGCTCGTCCTGCGCGCCAGCACTGCGGTGCCCGACAACAAGCACCTGGTCACCACGTTCGAGAACATCCCCGACGCCCCGGTGTCGGACTTCAAGTTGACCATCAACGGCGGCAAGAAGGGGATCCTGGTCGTCTCGGGCGCCAACCTCTGCGCGGCCACCCAGGTCGCTCAGCAGGCGGCGGGCGGGCAGAACGGCAAGGTCGCCAACGCGAAGATCACGATGGGCACGCCGTGTGGGTTGGGCGTGGTGGCCTCGGGTCACACGGCGTCGCGGTTGAAGGTGACCGTCGGCGGGCTCGGGGCGGGCAAGGTCAGCGTCTCGGGCCGAGGCCTGACCAAGACCACGCGCACCATCGCCACCGCCACGACGGCCACGCTCACCCCGAAGCTCAGCGCCGCCGTCCGGTCGACGCTGGCCCACGGTCGCAACGTCAAGGTCCGCGTCACGGTCTCCTACACGCCCAAGGGCACCAAGAAGGCCAAGACCGCGCACAAGACCCTGACCATCCACGCGGCCAAGAAGTAATCAGCTCCCGCATGCGCCGGCCGGGCGGGGCTCGGCCGGCGCACTGCGGTCCGTCATGTGTCTAACTCGCCCACCGCGTGGGGCCGTCTGACTACTATGCGGTGGGTGAGGACGTCGACTTCCCCGTCGGCCGCCGGCGAACGCCGTCGGCTGGCCTTCGTCTATCACCCGCGGTCGTGGGGGTCGATGGAGGTCGCCGACGCGGCCAAGGACGTGTGCGACCTCATCTGGGTGATTGACACCCGGATGCCGGAGGTCGCCTCGATGGCGCGGCTCCTGTGCCGGCTGGGGACGGTGGTCGACGTCGCCGGCCTGTC
>DASQPY010000270.1:0-2126 GCA_035643735.1 Actinoallomurus sp.
ACCCCAAGGGCGTTGCCACCCGCGTGGCGTCCGGCGACTTCCTCTCCGCGGCGGTTGGCAAGCTCCCCGAGCTGTGGGGTGGCTCGGCAGATCTCGCCGGCTCCAACAACACCACGCCCAAGGGCGAGCCGTCCTTCGTCCCCGAGGAGTACCAGACCAAGGACTTCCCGGGTGGCCCCTACGGCCGCACGCTGCACTTCGGCATCCGTGAGCACGGCATGGGCTCCACCATGAACGGCATCGCGCTGCACGGCGGCACCCGGCCGTACGGCGGCACGTTCCTGGTCTTCAGCGACTACATGCGCCCGGCCGTACGCCTAGCGGCGCTGATGCACCTGCCGGTGACCTTCGTGTGGACGCACGACTCGATCGGCCTCGGCGAGGACGGCCCGACGCACCAGCCGGTCGAGCACCTGTGGGCGCTGCGCGCGATCCCGGGGCTGGACGTCGTACGGCCGGCGGACGCCAACGAGACGGCCGTCGCCTGGCGGACCATCCTCGAGCACACCGACCGCCCGGCCGGCCTGGCGCTCACCCGGCAGAAGGTCCCCACCTGGGACCGCTCGGAGTTCGGCTCGGCCGAGGGCACGGCCAAGGGCGGCTACGTCCTGGCCGACGCCGCAGGCGGCCGGCCGGAGGTCATCCTGATCGCCACCGGCAGTGAGGTTCAGATCGCCGTCGAGGCCCGAGAGGTCCTCGAGGGTGAGGGCACGCCGACGCGTGTGGTCTCGATGCCGTCCGTAGAGTGGTTCGAGGCGCAGGATGAGGCGTACAAGCAGCAGGTGCTGCCGCCGGCCGTACGCGCGCGGGTGTCCGTCGAGGCGGGCCTCGCCCTCGGGTGGCGCACCTACGTCGGCGACGCGGGCGAGAGTGTGAGCCTGGAGCATTTCGGAGGCTCCGCCGACTACGAGACCTTGTACCGGCAGTTCGGCCTGACGGCCGACCGTGTCGTGACCGCGGCGCGCGCCAGCCTCACGAAGCTGGACGTGACCGGCCATGGTTCGACGACGGGAAACTGAGGAGAGAGCATGAGCGACAACCTGAAGAAGCTCTCGAACGAGGGCGTATCCATCTGGCTCGATGACATCAGCCGCGAGCGCCTGCGCACCGGCAACCTCGCGGACCTGATCCGCGACAAGCAGGTCGTCGGCGTGACGTCCAACCCGACGATCTTCGCCAAGGCGCTGAGCAAGGGGTCGGCCTACGACGAGCAGGTCCGTGACCTGGCCGTGCGCGGCGTCGACGTCGAGGAGGCCTCACGGGCCATCACGACGTACGACATCCGGTGGGCGGCCGGCGTGCTGCGCCCCGTCTACGACCGCACCGACGGCCTCGACGGCCGTGTGTCGATCGAGGTCGACCCGCGACTGGCCAACGACACCGGCAAGACCGTCGCCGAGGCCAAGGCCCTGTGGTGGATGGTCGACCGGCCGAACCTGTTCATCAAGATCCCGGCGACGTCCGCCGGCCTGCCGGCGATCACCGCGACCCTGGCCGAGGGCATCAGCGTGAACGTCACCCTGATCTTCTCGCTGGAGCGCTACGGCCAGGTCATCGACGCCTTCTTCGAAGGACTGGAGAAGGCGCGGGCGAACGGCCACGACCTGTCGAAGATCGACTCGGTCGCGTCGTTCTTCGTCAGCCGCGTGGACACCGAGATCGACAAGCGGCTGGAGAAGCTCGGCAACACCGACCTGAGCGGCAAGGCCGGCATCGCGAACGCACGGCTGGCCTATGAGCTGTTCGAGAACAAGTCCGCGACGGACCGCTGGACGGCGCTGAAGAACGCCGGCGCCCGGCCGCAGCGCCCGCTGTGGGCCTCGACCGGTGTCAAGAACCCCGACTACCGCGACACCATGTACGTCGAGGACCTCGTGGCGCCGCAGACCGTCAACACGATGCCGGAACCGACCCTGGACGCGGTGGCCGACCACGGCCGGATCGAGGGCGACACGGTGCGGGGCGCCTACGACGACGCCCACGCGCACATGGCCGCGCTCAAGGAGGCCGGGGTCGACTACGACGACGTCGTACGCGTCCTTGAGGAGGAGGGCGTGGAGAAGTTCGCGGCGTCCTGGACCGAGCTGCTCGACTCGATCAAGACAGAGCTGCAGGACAAGGCCGGC
>DASQPY010000271.1:0-6905 GCA_035643735.1 Actinoallomurus sp.
CCGGCATGTTGGCGTTCTGGGTACGGATCTGGAGTTCCTCGGCGGCGGGCGCGCCGGTGAAGATGTTGGGCTGCGGCAGGCCGACCGGCTGCTTGTCGATCTTCTTCTGGGCCCAGTCGAACTGGCCCTTGCCCGGCGTGAGGTTCTCGAACTCCAGCCAGAGGATGCCGGCCTTGATCTGGTCCGGGGAGGACTTGGGGTTGAACATGTACCCGTCGCCACCGATCAGGGTGCCCTGGGCGTTCGGCATCGGGGCCAGGCCGTAGTCCTCGAACTTGCCCTGGAACTGGTCCTTGATGGTGGGGATGTTGTCCGGCGCGGACAGGTACATGCCGAGCTTGCCGGAGGCCATCATCGGCTGGACGTCGGCGATCTGCAGGAGCTGCTTGCTGCCCATGCTGTTGTCGGTCCAGCGCATCTGCTGGAGGTTCTGCAGCACCGCCTTGCCCTGCGGGCTGTTGAACGCCGCCTTCTTGCCGTCCGGCGTCACCATGTCACCGCCCTGGGAGTACATCTCGGCGGTGAAGTGCCAGCCACCCTGGTTGCCGGCGCTGTAGTCGGCGAAGCCGACGATGCCGTTGCCGAGGGCGGAGATCTTCTTGGCGTCCGCCTGGACCTCTGCCCACGTGGTGGGCGGCTGGTCGGGGTTGAGGCCGGCCTGCTGGAAGAGCTTGCGGTTGTAGAGCAGGCCCATGGAGTAGTTGGTCTTGGGCAGGCCGTAGAGCTTGCCGCCGCCCTTGAAGACGTTCAGCAGCTGCGGCTGGAGGCTGCCATAGTTCTTCACCCCTGAGACGTACTTGGTGATGTCCGCGGCCTGGCCGTTCTCGATGATGTTCTTGGCGTCCGTGAGGTAGACGTAGTAGACGTTCTCCATCTGGCCACCGGCCAGCTTGGCCGTGAACGTCTTCGGGTCCTCACAGGGGAAGGCGTCCTTACTCACGATCGTGATGTTCGGGTGCAGCTTCTCGAACGCGGCCACGTCGTTGTTCCACTCGGTGCGCAGCACCTTCGAGCTCTTCGGCGGCTGGCAGCCCACGGTGATCGACACTTTGGTGTTCGGGTCGAGCGGGGCGACGTCCGCCGCCTTCGAACCCTTGTCGCCGTCGTTGCCGCTGCTAGTGCCACACGCGGCGACGTTGGCCAGTGCGGTGACTCCGGCCACCAGGACCGCGAGATGACGGGCTTTCATCAAAGACTTCCCCTCCTGGATTGGCACCACGAAGACCATCCGGCCGGACCCCCGCACCTACACGGCCGGCGTCCTGACGTGTCACGTACGGACGACGAACGCGCTTCGTGCGCCCGGTTGCCAGGAACATACAGAGATGGGCAGTATGGAGCAAGAGTCAGTCATATCGATGAAAAAACTAGACAGCTGACTGAGCGAGGCGTGCATAGCCGGTTCCGCGAAGCCTCGAATCCCCTACCTGGGCATATTTAGTGACCTGGGACACGTTCGCGCCGCGAGGCGGGGACCGCGGACACCGCCGGAGGGCAGGCGTCGTGACAGGATCGTGATCCTGGATTCGTGCCGGTACGGTCGCCGGCCGTTCGCGGCGTACGGCAGAGTGCCGTCAGGCCGTGAGGAGGCGCACGGGGGCGGTCGACCCTCGCACCACGAGCTCCGGCTCGTAGAGAAGCTCCTCCGCCGTGAAGGCGGTCCGGTCGATCTGGTTGACGAGCATCGTCACCGCGGCCCGGCCCATCGACTCGATCGGCTGGCGCACGGTCGTCAGCGGCGGGTCGGTGCAGTTGATGAACGCCGAGTCGTCGAAGCCGACCACGGAGACGTCGCCGGGCACCGACAGGCCCGCCCGGCGTACGGCGCGGATCGCGCCGAGCGCCTGCGGGTCGCTGGCGCAGATGATCCCGGTGAAGCCGTTGGCGACGAGGCGCCGGGTGACCGCCTGCCCGCCCTCGAGCGAGAAGAGAGCGTGCTCCACGGCGTTGTCGGCCACGTCGAACCCGGCCGCCTTCGACGCCGCCGTGAACGCCGCGAGCTTGCGCCGCGACGGCATGTGGTCCTCGGGGCCGAGCACGAGGCCGATGCGTTCGTGGCCGAGCGAGAGCAGATGGCCGAAGGCCTGGTCCACCGCGACCATGTCGTCGGTGGAAACCCGCGGGAAGGTGAGCTCGTCGACGGCCGCGTTGACGAGCACGACCGGCAGGCGCAGGTCGAACAGCCGGTGGTAGTGCTCGTGGGGGGAGTTGACCTCCGCGTAGTGGCCGCCCGCGAACACGACTCCAGAGACCTGCTGGTCGATCAGCATCTCGATGTAGTCGGCCTCCGAGAGGCCGCCCGCGGTGCGGGTGCACAGGACGGGCGTGAAGCCCTGCTGGGCCAGCGCTCCCCCGATCACTTCGGCCAGCGCCGGGAAGATCGGGTTGCCGAGCTCGGGCAGCACCAGGCCCACGAGACGCGCGCGCTCACCGCGGAGCTGGGTGGGCCGCTCGTAGCCGAGGACGTCCAGGGCCGTGAGCACCGCCGCGCGCGTCGCGTCGGAAACGCCGGGCTTTCCGTTCAGGACCCGGCTGACGGTCGCCTCGCTGACCCCGACCTTCTTCGCCACTTCGGCCAACCGGCGCGTCTTGGTCACTTCCCCCGGTGCACGTGTCACGTTGCAAGCATACGGTCGTTCAACGCAATTCGCTTGCATGGCTGTCGTCTCGCGGGCGCAAGACTCTCATCCGCACTGAAAGCCTCGCGCCCGCGAGGAGTGGACGTCCGGAGGAGGATGCGTCCAGTCCTCCTCCGGACGCGATCGGGGATTACGAGGCGTACACCTCGAACTCAGAGAGCTGACCGGCCGGCCAGCCCGTGTTGCCGGTGATCTCCACGCGCAGGTAGCGGGTGCTCGCCGCCGGGAAGGAGACCGTGGCGGCGTTGCCGCTGGAGGGGTTGAAGGTGACCCCGCGCGAGCCGGCGAGGGTGTTGAAGGTGGAGCGTCCGTGGAGCCCAGCACCGAGAGGGTCTGCGTACGCGTGGCCCACGCGGCCGCCGGTGGCAGCTTCAGCACGACCCTGCCGACGTTGGTCTTGGCGCACAGGTCGACCGTGATGCGCTGCGGGAAGGCGTTGTTGGCGCTCTCCCAGTAGCTGTTCGCGTCACCGTCGACGGTGTTCGACTCCACGTAGTTCTGGGTGTGGCTGGTCGCGGTGACCGTCTTGCCATGCGCCATGTTGCCGCTGCCGGGGGTGCAGGTGGGCGGCGGGTCGGTCGGCGGGGGGTCGGTCGGCGGCGGGGTGCCGCCACCGGTCCCGCCCGGGTAGATGTAGTTGGGCTCGGGCCACTGGCCGGTGCAGGTGGTCGAGCCGAGGGTCCAGCCGGTGTTGCCGCTGCCGTATGTCGGGGCGAACGACGTGCCGACGCAGTTGTGGATGTCGACGCCCGCGCCGATGTAGGACGCCTTGACGTTGGTGAACGTCGCGGCCGCCCCGGCCTGGGCCTGGATCATGTACGTCCCGGTGCCGGCGACGTTGACGTTGTTGAAGTTCACCGTGTGCGTGGCGCCGCCCTCGATGAACTGGATCGCCTCGTACGAGCTGTCGATGATGTCGGTGTCGGTGACGTTCACCGTGGCGTTGATCGCCTCGTTGAGCCCGTCGAACCAGATCGCGCCGACCCCGAAGTGCCAGTTGTAGTCGGAGTTGCCCGCGCGCAGCAGGGCGTTGCGCGCCACGGTGATGGTGCCCGCGACGGCGGTGCCGCTGCCGGAGTTGACGCCGGGGTAGCGGTTGGCGACGTGGATGCCGCCGCCGTTCGTGACCGTGTCGGAGACGACGTTGTCGGAGATGGTGAAGTCACGGCCGCCGTAGGTCACGATGTTGTTCGCCAGGACCGGCGCGACGACGGTGTTGTGCCTGAACGAGTCGTTCGTGTTCGGCTTGTTCTCGGGCCAGCTCGCCAGTCCGTCATCGCCGGTGCCCCGGACGAAGGTGTTGGTCACCGTCGAGTTGGTCACGCCGATGTGGAAGTTCACGCCGTCGGCGGTCTGGTCCAGGATCCGGCTGTTCTTGATGGTGAAGTGGTCCATCGGGCCGTCCATCCAGGCCCCGACCTTGGTGTGCTGGATCCACAGGTCATCGACGGTGGAGTTGCTCATCGCGCCGCCCAGGCCGTTGACCTGGTCGGCGTCGACCCGCTCGGTGATCTCGCCGATGATGGCGAAGTCCTTGAGGTTGACGTTCTGGCTCGGGCCGCCGTCGGCGACGTACTTGCCGTAGATGCCGGCGGCACGGCCGCGGTTGTTCGGGTCGCGGCCGGTGAGGACGCTGTACCACGGGCCGGCGCCGGCGAGCGTGACGCCGTCCACGATCACGTGGCCGTACAGCGTGTACGTGCCCTGCGGGATGTAGACGACCTTGCCCTGGGCCCTGCCCGCGTCGACGGCCGCCTGGAAGGCGGCGGTGGAGTCGGTCGCGCTGTTCCTGGCGGCGCCGTAGGAGTCCACCGAGAGCGAGCCGGACGGCTGCCCGATCGGCGCGGCGACGTTCTCGAAGTCGGCCAGGTCCACCGTCACCGCGGCCGTCGTGGCGCCGGAGGTCTGGATGCGGACCTTGGTGCCCTGGGCCAGCGTGGAGCCGAACATCGTGCGGGTCTCGTCGTAGAAGTGGTGCGGGTTCCCCTCGCCGGGGTTGTTGCTGAACGGATAGCCGCCGTAGTACCAGGAGTACTTCGAGGTGAGGGATATGTCCTTCAGCTTGGTGCCGTTCACGACCAGGTCCACCGGAGTGGTCAGGCCGGTCCCGTTCGAGCCGTCGGGCACGCTGTAGCGCACCGACATGGCGTTGGCGGCCTTGGGGAGCGTGAACTCCACGTACTTGCCCGACCCGTTGAGCGTGACCGCCCGGCGGCCGGAGGCCTCCGACGGAAGGTGGGTGTAGACGCGGTCGGGACCGATGGCCGTGCCGTTGGTCGCGGCGTTCTCCGCCTCGACCTCGGCGAACGGCACCGTCGCGCCGCGTCCGGGGAAGGACCAGGGGGTGTCCGCCGTGGTCGCGGCGGAGGCCGTGGACGCCGACAGGGCTGGAACGGCGAGGACGCTCGCGGCGAGTGCCGGCACGGCCGTGACGGCGAGTGCCATGGCCTTGAGCTTCGGCGGGACCAGGGGACGGCGTGGAGTGGGGGGATGTCCTGACGTGACCATCGCTTAACCCTTCTTGGCGAAGAGCCGGAGTCATCGCGTGATCAGGGACGCGCTGACAACGAACCCCGGCGGGGGGAGGGGTCTGGCCGCCTATCGACGGCGGTGGGCTGAGCACACAGTAGGACGGCGGACGATTCGGCGCAATAAAACGACTGACTATTGCAAAAATCTCTCTAACTCGTAGAGTCTGGGACATGCCAGAACGCAGTCATGAGGCCGCCACGCGATGTTGTCCGGCACGTCAGCGTCACGTCCCGTGACCGGCAGATCCGGCACCTGAACTGGGAGGCGTGCAACTGACACGCCGGAACCTGCTGATCGGAGCGGCCGGGCTGGCCGTGGCCCCCCGCCTCTCCCGGCGCCCGGGCGATCCGTTCTCCCTGGGTGTCGCGTCGGGCGACCCGACACCCGATGGCGTTGTCCTGTGGACCCGCCTGGCCCCGAACCCCCTCGCCGAAGACGGGCACGGTGGCATGTCCGCCCGCGACGCCGACGTCGAGTGGCAGCTCGCCGACGACGAGAAGTTCAAGAGCGTCGTGCGGTCGGGCACGGTCACCGCGCGCCGGTCATGGGCGCACAGCGTCCACGTCGAGGCGGCCGGCCTCCAGCCGGGCCGCGAGTACTTCTACCGGTTCCGCATGGCCGGGTACGTCTCGCCGGTGGGCCGTACCCGTACGGCGCCGGCGCCGGGCGCCGCACCCGACCTGACGTTCGCGACCGTCTCCTGCTCCAACTACGAGCAGGGCTATTTCACCGGCTACCGCAGGCTCACCGAGCAGCAGCCCGACGTGGTGCTGCACCTGGGCGACTACATCTACGAGTACGCGCCGGGCGGTTACAAGGCGGCCGACGGCATGGTCGTCCGCCCGCACACCGAGGGCCGGTGCCAGACGCTGACCGACTACCGGCGGCGGCACGCGCAGTACAAGACCGACGCGGACCTGCGGGCGCTGCACGCGCTCGCGCCGTGGATCCCGGTCAACGACGACCACGAGGTCGAGAACAACTGGGCCGGCTCGCATCCGGGCACCTCGGGCGCGCCGGGGTTCACCGAACGCAAGGCCGCCGGGTACCGGGCGTACTACGAGCACATGCCGCTGCGCCGCGCGTCGATGCCGCGCGGGACGCGCATCCAGTTGTACCGGCGCCTCGTGTGGGGCTCCCTGGCGACGTTCCACGTGCTCGACACCCGGCAGGTACGCGACGACCAGCCGTGCGACGACGGCGTACGGCTCGACTGCGACGAGCGGCTCGCGCCGGGACGCGTCCTGGCCGGTCCGGAACAGCGGCGCTGGCTGGCGTCGGGCCTCCGCTCCTCCGGCGCACGCTGGAACGTTCTCGCCCAGCAGATCTTCATGGCCCAGCACGACTACCACCTGGGGCCGGGCAAGGAACTGCTGGTCGACACGTGGGACGGCTACGCGGCCGAACGCGACCGGGTGCTCGGCGACGTCGCCGCGTCCGGTGCCCGCAACCCGGTCGTGCTCACCGGCGACATCCACGCGCACTACGCCAGCGACCTGCTGGCGAACTTCGACGACCCGGACTCCCGGCGCGTCGGCGTCGAGCTGGTCACCACCTCGATCACGAGCGACGGCGACGGGTACGACGACGCGGCCGGGCGCGCGGTGGAGATGGCGGAGAACCCGCACATCGCGTACGTCGACCAGCGCCGCGGCTTCGTCGTGTGCCGGCTGAACGCCCGTGAGCTGCGCGCCGACTTCCACACCCTGCCGTACGTCTCGAAGCGGAACGCGT
>DASQPY010000272.1:0-4042 GCA_035643735.1 Actinoallomurus sp.
CGAGAGCGTGGCCGAGGGACCGGGCGCGGTCGTACGCGAGCGGTACGGCCACGACGGCCAGCACCGGCGCGAGGCGCCAGGTCCAGTCCGGCAGCCAGCCCCACCACGACAGGATGGCGCAGGCGCAGGTGATGAGCGCGACGACGCCGACGGCGCGCGTGAAGCGGCGCCAGGTGGCGCGGCGCCCGTGCGAGGTCAGCGGGGCGGTGAGCGGCGCCGCGCGGCCCAGCACCAGTCCGGCCACGCGCAGCGCCTCGGACCGTGGCCCGGGTGGCAGCAGCAGTGACCCGCCGCGTTCGGCGCCGCGCCCGACGCGCAGGCCGGTCGTGATGGCCAGGCAGCGGGCACCGCGCACGCTGCGCAGCAGCAGCGGCTCGCTGATCTCGACGCCCCGCAGGCGGCGCTCCTCGATCGTGATCGCCCGGGTGGTGATCAGGCCGCGCGTGATGTGCAGCGTGCCGGCGCTGTTGCGCGTGAGCTGGAACCGGAAGAACGCCAGGACGTAGCCGAGCGTCGAGGCGACCGCCACCGCGACCGCGAGCACGGCCACGAACACCGCGATCTCGACCGGCACGGCGGCGTGCTCCCACCGGTCCAGCCACGTGCTCAGCGGCCCGAGCCGGCCCGGGTCGATGTGCGCCTCGTTCACCGCACGCCCGGCGAAGCCGGCGATCACACCGACGGTGACCAGGCCGGTCAGCGTGAACGGGCCGTACCGCACCCACTCCGGGGGCACGCGGACGAGCAGCGTCTCGCTCGGGGCCTTGGCGGTCGTCGCCTGGGACGCCTCGGCCGAGCTCGGCGACGGCCGGTGCAGGAGCTCGACCCGCAGCCGGGCCGCCTCATCGGCGTGCAGGGCGTCGAGCTTCACCCCCTCGTCCTTGCGGTCGGTACGCCCGGTGCCGACCTCCACCTTGGCCAGCCCGAGGACGCGGTGCAGCGCGTTCGCGGTGACGTCGACCGTGCGGACCCGGTCGCGGGGCACGGTCAGCAGCTGGCGGCGGAGCAGGCCCTTGCGGACCTGGACCTGTTCGGCCGAGACGCGGTATCTCGTGGTGAACCAGCGCATCATGCCCATCACCACGACGAAGACGGCGCCGGACAGGCTCCACCAGCCCCCGTGACCGCCCTGCGAGCCGGCGAAGAGCAGCGCGATCAGGCCCGGCCACAGGCGGATGAGCTCCTGGACCGGATGGATGATGAGCATCCGGGTGGACAGCCGGCGCCACCCGTCACTCTCGGGCGCCGTGGTCACGTGGCGTCGCCCCGTTCGGCCTGGGTGCCCTCGGTGAGCTCGTCGACGAGGCGCTGTGCCGTGTCGCGGTCGAGACCGTGGATCTTGATCGGACCGGCGGCGGACGCGGTCGTGACGGTGACGTTCGACAGCCGGAAGAGCTGCTCGAGCGGTCCGCGTTCGCTGTCCACGGTCTGGATGCGGGAGACCGGCGCGATCCGCCGCTCCTGGTTGAACCAGCCGGACTGGGTGTAGACGGCCTCCGGCGTCGACTCCCACCGGTGCACGCGGAACCTCCACAGCGGCATGACGGTGACGTGCGCGGCCGCGAGGATCACGGTGGCGACGAGGCCGGCGACGTGCAGGCCCAGGTGCGCCCCGTCCTGCGTCATCCAGATGACCTCGACGGCGATCGGCACCAGCCAACCGGCCAGGGCGCGAACCGCCCAGTAGACGCGCGCCCGCGGACTGACCAGATGGCGCGGCGGCCGCAGGCCCACCTCCGTTGACTCCATGGTGTCGATCCTGGCAGAGACGGCCCCCGCGCTGAACGGTGGTGCGTCCCGGATTCGTCAGTACAAATGTCACGAAGCCGGGTAGCTCCGCTTCCGTGGCGTACGACCGGCGCGGTGCCGCCCGCCTCGTGGTCGGCACCGCGCCGAAGATCACCGTGCGCTTCTCTTCCGCAACCGAAACGTGCATGATGGCGATCACCTGCGGAAACGTCGCCGCGGCGGCCGGCCCCTGGACCACCCGGCGCCGATGAGCGGCCCGGCGCCGGGAGTTGAGAGATGCACGAAGACGCGGATGTCACCCGAGCGGACGCGAAGCACGCTCTGGGCCGTCACCTCAACTTCGCGGCGAAGTCCGCACGGAGCTACTTCGAACAGCATCTGGCCGCCGCGGGGGCGAGCTTCGCGGTCTGGACCGCCTTGTCCGCGTTGAAGACCGAGGGCCCGCTGATCCAGCGTGAACTGGCCGAGTCGCTGAACGTCGAGGGCCCCACGCTGACCCGCCATCTCGCCCGCATGGAGGCCGAGGGGCTGATCGATCGGCATCGCATGAGCGCGGATCGGCGCGCGGCGATCGTGCGCCTGACCGACGCCGGCGAGGCCATGTACGCGCGGCTGTCCGGCATCGTCGCCGCGAGCGGCGACATCGTGCTCAAGGGGTTCACTCCCGGGGAGATGGAGGAGTTCCTCCGCTACCTGACCCGGGTCATCGACAACGTCGGCGTAGCGAGCCCGGCGCGACGCCGCACACCGGTCTGAGGCACCGCACCGGAGGGCGGCCCGCGAGCCGCAACCGATCCGGGCACGCGGCGGACCCTGCGCGCATGAGAGCGTCGCCACGCCCGGCGCTCGATCGCACGCCGCGTACGCCTCACGCCGCGTACGCCGAGGGAGGAACATCCGCTATATCCGGGAGCATCCCGGGCGATCGGCCGGTGTGCGCAGGTGCTCGATCTGTTCGTCCGGAACGCCCGCCGCGTACGCCAGGGCGGGGCGCGACATGGCCGGCATCGTGCTCATTCTGCGCGGTGCCGAGACGACAAGCGGCCATGTCGCTACGGGCGGTGGACCGGCTCGTCCCGCGATAACCGGTTCCGCCCATTCCGCCGGAACGTGGCCCGTAAGATCGCACGGCGAGGTCAATGAGTACCCGCCGAAATGGTTTCGCCGTCAGGTCTGTTCACCGTTGGTCATCAATGGCAGACTCTGCCCGCGTTGTGGTGATCGGAGGTGGAGTCTGTGGCGGTCGCGGCCCAGTCGGCGAGCCGTCCCACCGTCCGCCGCCGGATCGTGGGCGCCCAGTTGCGCAGGCTGCGCGAGGCCTCGGGCGTCAGTCGCCGGGAGGCGGGTGCGTCCATCGGTGTCGGCGAGTCCAAGCTCGGCCGGATCGAGACCGGACGCGTCGGCCTGGAGGAGCACGAGGTCAAGCAGCTCCTTGAGCTGTACGGCATTCACGACCCTCAGGAACGCGACGGGCTGCTCGCCCTCGCGCGCGAGGCGAACCGTCCCGGCTGGCTCCAGGCGTTCAGCGGTGCGATGCCGGCGTGGTTCCGTCCGTACGTGGACCTCGAAGAGGCGGCTCAGGTCATCCGGACATATGAGGTCCAGTTCATCCCCGGGCTGCTGCAGACCGAGGAGTACGCCCGCGCGGTCGTCGCCCACGGCCTGTCCGAGCCGCCGGAGGAAGAGGTGGCGCGACGGGTCGAGCTGCGGTTGCGACGGCAGCGGATCCTGACCGCTTCGAACCCGACGCGCCTGTGGGCGGTCATCGACGAGGCGGCCCTGTGGCGGCCGATCGGCGGCTCGGAGGTGTCACGCGCCCAGTTGCGGGCGCTGCTCGACGCCGCGCGGCTGCAGAACATCACCGTGCAGGTGATGCCGTTCCGGGTGGGCGGCCATGCCGGCGAGGCGGGCGCGTTCACGATCCTGCGCTTCCCCGAGCCGGAGCTGCATGACATCGCCTATCTCGAACAGCTCACCGGCGCGATGTACCTGGAGCGCGACGACGACATGGACCACTACGGCGCCGCGATGGAGCGGCTGTGCGTGCAGAGCGCGTCGCCGGAGGAGTCCATGGACCTGATCAGCAAGATCATCCGGGAGATCTGAGGCGCGCGTGCTCACCGCACAGCGGCATGGTCTGTCGTGGCCCGGCGCGCGGCCGGTCAGGTCTCCCGCAGGATGCGGTTGAGAGTGTCGCGAATGGCCGTGGCCGGCTCGGCGTCGATACAGAGCCGCTCCATCACCGCGAGGTAGTGGTCGACGTCGTCACGCTTGTCGAGGTAGAGCGCGCTGG
>DASQPY010000273.1:0-4104 GCA_035643735.1 Actinoallomurus sp.
CCATGGCAGGCGTGGCAACCGCCGCAGCGGCCATCGTCCGGGACGAAGAGGCTGATCCGCCATGGCCTCTCGCCCCCTCCGGCACGGCGCCGTCTCTTATGTGCGCGTTACTTCCCGGTGGCGGCCGGTGCGAGAGCAAAGACGGGACAATCATCTGTGCCGAAATCATCCAGAGCGTCATCAGGTGCGCACGGCGGGGAATACGCACTCATGCCCCTTATCCGATCAGCTGGGACGCGGCCCCTCGGTGATCCCCCACATCTCCGCGAGCCGGCCGTCGTCGATGCGGAAGATCTCCATCAGCGTCGGCGGTGAGTCGCCGTCCGGGGTCCCGGTCCCCTCGACGGACGAGCGGACGGCGACCTTGTCGCCGTCGACCAGAATGTCCTCGGCGACGACACGCATACCGGGAAACCGGGCGACGACCGCGCGCCAGACGTCCTTGCCCGCCTCGAACCCGGTGGTGCCGAGCGGATGGCTGAAGTAGCCGGGGGTGAACAGGTCGGCGGCCTGGTCGAACTGCCGGGTGTTGAAGCACTCCTGCATCCGCCGCACCAGGGCGCTCGCGTCCTCGCGTGTGGTCATCGGCGTGGTCTCCTCGTGGCCGGTGAATCGGTCATGATGAGCGACTGCACCGTAAACGGTGCGTCGCCCCGGTTACGGCCACAGTATACGGTGCGGCGCCCCGGTTATGCTGGTACCGACATGTCCAGCCGACCGCGTAAGCCCACTCCGGCGAAGCCGCCGGCAGCTCACGGGAGTGACCGTGAGCTGCGAGCCGACGCGCGCCGCAATCGCGAGCGGGTCCTACGGACCGCGCAGGGGCTTTTCGCGACGGAGGGTCTTGGCGTCTCGCTCGATGAGATAGCCCGCCGCGCGGGCGTTGGCCCTGGCACCGTTCACCGGCACTTCCCGACCAAGGAAGCGCTGTATCTCGCCGTCGCGACCGATCAGATAAAGCAGCTGGTGGCCGAGGCAGAAGTGCTCGCCACCAACGACGATCCCGACGCCCTTTTCACGCTGCTCTCCCGGATGATGGCCACGGGCGCCGAGAACGCAACGGTGAAGAGCGCGCTCGTGGCCGCCGAGTTCGACTTGCGCACCGCCGCCCCGGGCGTCGCGGCAGACCTCACGCGCCATGTCGCGGACCTGCTCGGTCGCGCGCACGCGGCCGGCTCCGTGCGCCACGACCTCACCGCCGAAGAGCTGATGGCACTCGTCGCCGGCGCCTTCGCCGCGATCCGCCACGCCAACGCGGAGACCAGCCGCGAACGCTCGGCACACATCGCGCAGATCATCCTCGACGGGCTACGACCCCCGGCCCGATGAGCACCGCAGGCGCCCGGACACCCGGGGATCCACGATCCAACCGGACCTCGACCTGGTCATTGCGCGGTGGTGCCGGGGCGTTCGGCGGCGACGAGTTCGCGGGTGGCGGGAGCGACCTCGGCGGCGAACCGTTCGATGGCCGGAGCGTCGTCGGAGAACAGGATGAATCCACTGGTGCCGTACTCCAGCGTCATCCCGGCGAGCTCCTCGGCCCACTGCTCCGGCGGTCCGTTGAGCAGCGAGCGACCGGTGCCGGTGAACCGGCCGGAGATGTTGAGCAGCCGGCGTACCTGGGAGGGCTCGCGTCCGGCGGCCATGGCGGCCTCGTCGATGCGCGCGTTCATCTCGGTGAGGTCGGGCGGCCCGCCGGGCAGGCCTCCGAGCGTGGGCAGCCAGCCGTCGGCCGCCCGGCCGACCAGCCCCAGCATCTTCGGCTTGTGCGCGCCGACCCAGATCCCGATGGGGTGTGCGGGTGCGGGGCCCCGTTTGACCCCGTTGACCTGGTAGTACTCGCCATTGACGCGGATCGCCCCGCGCCGGTCGGCCGCCCAGATCTCGCGGATGACCTCGATGGCCTCCTCCAGCGCGGCCACCGCCTGGCCCGGGGTGAGTCGCCGGCCGCCCATGCTCTCGATGGCGTCCCACAGGCCGCCGGCCCCGATGCCGAGCTCGAACCGGCCGCCGGACAGCAGGTCGAGGCCGGCGGCGCTGCGCGCCAGCACCGCCGGCTGCCGCAACGGCAGGTTGAGCACGTTGCCGCTGACGTGGATGCGTGTGGTTCGCGAGGCGACGTAGCTCAGCAGGGTCCAGGCGTCGTGGAAGCTCGCCTGGTAGGGGTGGTCCTGGAAGGTGACCAGGTCCAGGCCGGCGCGGTCGGCCACCATGGCGAGATCGACCGCGTGCGTGGCCGGTTCGTTGACGGGGGTGATGAAGCTCCCGAACAGCAGGTCGTGCCCGTAATCGGTCATGATGCCTCCTTCGATGCCGGGGTGATGTTGAAGTTGTCGCGGAAGACGTTGTCCGGGTCGTAGCGGGTCTTCAGCCTCAGCAGGCGTTCGAGCGTCCGTGGTGGGAACGCGTCCGTGATGCGCTCGGGTCGCAGGTCCGTCTCGAAGCTGAGATACAGACCGTCGAGGTGGCGCTCCCTGATCGGATCCCACAGGCGGTCCATGCGCTGCCGGTCGATCCCCATCGCGGTGACCTGGAAGCCGGCGGAGCGGTGGGCGAAGGCCGTCGCGTCCGGTGCGACGTCGGCGATGGCGCCTCCGACCGTACGCAGCTGGAAGAAGTGCACGACTCCGCTGCCCAGCAGCTTCGCGATCGCGTCGGCGAACTCAGGGGTGATCTCGCGGATGAAGCCGGACCGGAAGATCGGCTCGCCCTGCCCGTGGTGGTCACCGTCGTGGGCGTTGGCCATGACACTGGCGTACGGCGTGATCACCACCTGCTGGTCGAACAGCGACGCGATCTCCGCGAACGGCTGAAGCTGCTCGATCACCGTGTCGGGGTCGTCGGCGTCGACCATCGCCAGCACCTGCGCCATCGCGGGCCGTCCCCGGCGGGAGGGGCCCATCACCAGGAAGGCGGTGGTCTCGCGGGGCGCCGAGGAGGCCGTCGCGCCGAACTTCCGCAGGAGGTCGGCGGGGTCGCTCGCGGCGAGCCCCAGCTGTGCCCAGCCGACGTTCTCGACCTCGTCGACATCGAACTCGAACGAGGTGACGATGCCGAAGTTGGCGCCGGCGCCGCGTACGGCCCAGAACAGCTCGGCGTTGTGCGTGTCGCTCGCGTGCACCACCGAGCCGTCCGCGAGGACCATCTCGACCCCGCGTAGGTGATCGATGGTCAGGCCGTGCTTGCGTCCGAGGTACCCGATCCCGGCGGTGGTCGCCAGTCCGCCGACACCCACGCCGCCGTAGTCGCCGGACCCGAGCGCCCATCCATGCTCCGCGAGGGCGGCGGCGACCTGCTTCCATCGCAGCCCCGGGCCGATGCGGACGCGGCGGGACGCCTTGTCGACCACCTCGACATGGTTCAGACGCTTCAGATCGATGACGATGCCGCCGTCATTCGTGGAGCGGCCGCTGATGCCGTGTCCGCCGCTGCGTACCCCCAGTGGCAGGCCGGGGTGGGCGCGGGCGAAGGCGAGCGCGTCGACGACCTCGGCCGTGTTCCGCGGCCGGAGCACGATGCCGGGTGAACCGCCGCGCAGGAAGGTGGACCTGACGCGGCGGTAGTCGCCGTCGCCCGGCTCGACGGCCGTGTCCGCGAGCGAGGCGGGAACGGCGTCGTAGTCGATTCCCGTACGGCGCCTGCCGCGTACGGCCGCGCTCCTGACTCTGCCCGCAGGCCGGGGCGCAGGCCGTTCGCGGTCCACGACCGCACGCAGGGCCGGAGCCACCTCGTGGGCGAACCGCTCCAAGACGTCTGGGTCATCCGACATGAGGATGAACGTGCCGACACCGTCCTCGATGACGAGCGGGAGCAGTTCGTCGACCCACTGGTCGCTCGGCCCGTCCAGGAAACCGCGGCTCGTGGCCGAGAACCGGCCGGAGATGTTGACCAGCCGGCGGATCTGCGACGGTCGCCGCCCGGCCTCCTCCGCGGCCTCGTCGATGATCTTGTTGCCGGCGCGGAACTCTCCCGGCTCCAGATATCCGATCGTGGGCAGCCAGCCGTCCGCCTTCGCGCCGATCAGCCGCAGCATCCGCGGTTTGCGCGCGCCCAGCCAGATGGGGATGCGGTGTGCCGGCAGCGGACCGCGTTCCACCCCGCCCA
>DASQPY010000274.1:0-9551 GCA_035643735.1 Actinoallomurus sp.
GTCGAGTCGCTGCCGGACGTCGCACGCGTCCCCTCCCGCGCCGACGCGATCCCCGAGCGGCTGTGGTCCCGGCTGACTGCTCTCGAACCGCGGCCGGAGCTGGTCGGCGTACTGCGCGCCGCCCTCGTCCTCCTCGCCGACCACGAACTGGCCGCCTCCACGGTCGCCGTACGGGTCGCTGCCTCTGTGCGCGCCGACCCGTACGCCGCCGTCGGCGCGGGCCTCGGAGTGCTCGGCGGCACGCTGCACGGTGGCCTGTCCCTCGGCGTCGAGGCGCTGTTCGCCGAGGTCGGCGAGGCCGGGCGGGCGGCACGCGTCGTCGGGGAACGGATCCGGCGCGGGGAGCGGATCCCGGGGCTCGGCGGCCTGGTCTACCCGGGCGCCGACGGCCGCGCGGCCTGCCTTCTCGACCAGGTGCGTGCCGCCGCGCCCGGAAACGAACGCCTCGCCGTGTCCGAGGCGATCCTCGCCGAGGCGCGCGCCCGCCGCCTTCCGGAGCCGAACATCGACTTCGCCCTCGCGACGCTCGGGGCCGTCGCCGAGATGAGGCGGGGCGCGGGCGAGGCCATGTACGCGGTCGCGCGCACGGCCGGATGGCTGGCGCACGCGATGGAGGAGTACGCCCGCGAGACGCACATCCGCCCGCGGGCCGTCTACACCGGGCCACCACCCGAGAGCGGCTGAGCTGCGGCGACACTCCTGTGGTGGGGGTCTGTGGTGGGGGTGGGAGGCAGGTCCGCGCGAGCACGGGTACGCTCACTAACGTGCGTAAGTTCTTCACTCCCGGCTGGCTCGGACTCCACCTGATCGCCCTCGTGCTGATCGGTTGTTTCCTGCTGGCCGGCTGGTGGCAGCTGACGCGTGCCCAGGGTGGCAACCTGCAGAGCTGGGCCTATGTCATCGAGTGGCCGATGTTCGGGATCTTCGTGGTCGCGATGTGGGTCCGGATGGTCCGCGACGAGCTGCGCGGCGACACCGGTGAGAAGCCCCCGGTGACTCCGCGCCGCGCCGCGCCGTACGCGGAGATCGACGAAGGCAACGACGTGGAGCTGGCGGCCTACAACCGCCGTCTCGCCCGGCTGAACGACGAGACCACGCGCCACTGACGGCGCGGGTTTCATGGAAGGACGACCCGTGCAAGGAGCGGTGGCCCGTTACCGCGTCATGGCGTACGTGACCGGCACTCTGCTGGTCATCCTGTTCTTCGTGGCCGTCCCATTGAAGATCTTCGCGCACAGCGGCACGCTGTCGACCCTCGTCGGCCTGCCACACGGCGTGGTCTGCTACCCGCTGTACCTGCTGACCACGTTCGACCTGTACCGCCGGGTCCGCTGGCCGCTGGGCAAGGTGGCGCTGATCGTGCTGGCCGGTGTGATCCCGTTCTTGACCTTCTACGTCGAGCGCAAGGTCGTCGCCGAGCTCCGGGATCGGACCGAGCCCGCGCCGGCCGGCACCGCCGGCTGAGCTCGGTCCGAGCCGGAGGCCTACCCCCCGGCGACCGGCCGGTAGACGCACACCTGCGCGCCGGTGCCGCCGGTGACCGCGGAGACGAGTTCGAGCGTGCGCAGCGCACCGTCGCCGGGGAAGATCGTCTTGCCGCCGCCGACGATGACCGGCATGGTCACGAGGCGGAGCTCGTCGACCAGTCCTTCGTGCAGGAGGGTGCGCACGAGCGTGGGGCTGCCCATGACCACCAGGTCGCCGTCGCCGGTCTCGTGCAGCTTCCGGATGCGGGCGACGGCCTCGTCGCCGGGGATGCGGGTGGTGTTCCACGTCAGATCGTCCTCGCCCAGCTTCTGGGACACGACGTACTTCGGCAGGGCGTTCATCCGGTCGGCGAACGGGTCGCCGGCGCGCTCGGGCCATGCCGCGGCCATCCCCTGCCAGGTGCGGCGCCCGTACAGCAGCGCCTCGGCGTTGGCCATCGCGTCGGTGAAGGCAGCACCCACCACCTCCGGATCGAAGAAGGGGTGCGTCCAGCCGCCGTGGGCGAAGCCACCGTCGGTGTCCTCCTCGGGTCCGCCCGGCGCCTGCACGACGCCGTCCAGGCTGATGAACTCACTGATGACGATGCGCATGAGACTGCTCCTCATGGGGGGTGTTCTTCAGGTCTGGTTGGTCAGCCGAAGCGCTCGGCCGTCCAGGCGTCCCACGCGGCCTGCTCGTCGCGGCCCGCGAAGTTCTGGTGGCCGAGCACGAGGGCGTCCCCGCGGTCCGTGCCCGAGTAGATGAACCGGTACAGGCCCTCGTCCGTCCGTACGCCCAGGTTGACGGGCAGGTTCGCGTAGTAGGCGACCCCGGCGGAGCCGTCCGGAAGCCGGACGTCCGCGCCCTCGGTGACGTCCGGTGTGACGCCCAGTGCCTCCGTGACGGTCTTCCAGGCGGCGTCCGGGCCACCCGCTCCGGGCCGGAAGACCGTGGTGACCGACGGGGTGCGGCCGGTGAAGTAGGTGACGTACTGCCTGAGAGTCTCCAGGTAGATGGGCCAGCCGGCCTTCATCGCCTCGAACTCGGTCTCCCAGTCGTCACCGAGCATGCCGCTCTGCACGATCCGAAGCACGGCCGTGCCGCCTTCGCGCCCTTCGATGAGGTACTCGAACGCCATGAACCGGCCGTCGGGCGCCTCCGCCGTGCGGGTCGCGAGGCGGGTGCCCGGCTCGTACGCGGTGATCGTGGCCTGCTCGGTGTGGCCCATCATCGTGAGGTTCGCGGGACCGCCGGCGGACGTGCCGAGCTCGGTGCGTCCCATGAACCAGGAGTCGACTCCGGGGCCGGTCGCGATCGCGTCCCAGACCTGCTCGGGGGTGGCGCCGAGCTCGATCTCCTGGCTCAGCTCGAAGGGGTGCGTCATCGGGTTTCCTTCATGCTCGGGTGGACGGCGACGACGATCCGGTGGTCGCGGCCCTTTTCGGCGGACTCGTCGTGGTATTTGGACACCAGGGCCGTAACGGCCCCGGAGAGCTCCTGGGCGAAGGCGGCCCGGTCGGCGGCCGAGGCGAAGCGCACCTCGCCGTCGATCGCGAAGGTCGCGACGCGCTTGCGCGCCTGGGCGGCGCCGGTGATGAGCGCCCCGACGTCGCGGACCAGCCGGGCCGCGACGGCGAGCAGCCAGCTCGCCGACAGCTGGTCAGGGGAGCGGGCCGGATCGGGCGCGACCGACGCCAGCGCGGTCGGGGAGATCACGTAGGAGGCCGCGGTCGCGCGCATGATGCGCTCGTTGACGTTGCCCTTGCGCCGCTCCTCGATCATCTCGACGAGCCCGTGCGCCTCCAGTGTCTTCAGGTGGTAGTTGACCTTCTGCCGGGGCAGGCCGACCTTGGCGGCCAGCATGGTCGCGGAGCCGGGCTCGCTCAGCTCGGCCAGCAGCCGGGCCCGGATGGGGTCCAGCGAGACCTCGGCGGCGGCCGGGTCCTCGATCACGGCGACATCGTGCATGACCGCAGACTATCGTCCGACAAATTTTTCTGTCAAGGATTGCTTTATTTTCGGTTGTGCCCGGTGATCGGCTTACGGCAGAGCGTGGAATCCCGGGCCCGCCACCGACATCATTGACTTCGTCAACTTATTCATTGAGGTGGGCTATGAAATCTGCGGCGGCCGGGTTCGCGGTGCCGGTGGAGCGGGTCGCGGCGGTCCGCGCCTTCAACCGCTTCTACACGCATCTGATCGGCGTGGTCAGCGAAGGTCTGCTCGAGACGCCGTACTCGCTCACCGAGGCGCGAGTGATCTTCGAGCTGGCGCAGCGGGAGGTCGCCGAGGTGACCGCCCTCCGCCGGTCACTCGACCTGGACGCGGGCTATCTGAGCCGCATCCTGTCGCGGTTCGAGGCCGACGGCCTCATCCGCCGGGAGCGCTCACCGGATGACGGGCGCCGGCAGGTCGCCGGCCTGACCGAACGCGGCCGTACGGTCTACCGCGAGCTGGACGGGCGCTCCGGGGACCGGATCGGGCGGATTCTCGCAGAGCTGCCCGAGGACGACCAGCGGCGGCTGGTCGGTGCGATGGAGGCGATCGAGGGAATCCTCGGTGAGCGGCGGCGCCCGGCGGCGTACGTGCTGCGGGCGTTCGGGCCGGGTGACTTCGGCTGGGTGGTCCAGCGCCACGGCGCGCTGTACGCCGCCGAGTACGGCTGGGACGCGACGTTCGAGGCGCTGGTCGCCCGGGTCGTCGCCGACCACATCGAGAGCCGGGACGGTGACGCCTGGATCGCGGAGGTCGACGGCGAACCGGTGGGCTGCGTCTTCTGCATCCGCAAGAGCGAGCACGTCGCCCAGCTACGCCTCCTCCTCGTCGAGCCGTCCGTACGCGGCATGGGGATCGGCGGGCGCCTGGTCGAGGAGTGTGTGAGGTTCGCCCGGCGCTCGGGCTATGACGAGCTGGTGCTGTGGACCAACGACGTGCTGGGGGCCGCGAGACGGATCTACCAGCGCGCCGGATTCGAGCTCGTCGAGGAGGGACCGCATCACAGCTTCGGCCACGACCTGGTCGAACAGACCTGGCGCCTGAAGCTCTAGGACCTGGGGCGTTTCTGTCAGCCACGCCCTGGGGTCGCCCGGCGCCGGGGAGGCCGGGCACTGGCCCGCGACGGCGTATGGTCCGCCGAGGGCCAGTGCGCTCATCCCACGGCACCACCGGCCGGGACACCCGGCACCCGTGCCGCGGCGACGTCAGTCGTCGCGTCGTGGTCCGGCCGCCGCCGGTCGGTGGAAACGGCCGGACCGGCGGAATCCACCGCCGGCCCGGCCGGAGTGGTCCGGTGCCGTGGGGGCGTACGGCGCCGGCCCTTGGAGGACAGGAAGGGCCGGATGGCGCGGGGTGCCGCCATGAAGCGGATGGGGGGAATCATCCGCCGGCGTCGTTTCGCCGTCTCGACCCTCATCGGTCCTCCTCGAATCGCACACGATGACCAGAGCGGAATCGCACCGGCCCCATCACGTGTTGTTGCGAATTCGTTACTGTGAGTACCCGTGGTCGATGACGGCGTAAACCCAGGTCAAGCAAGAAATGTGGGCGAGTGGTGAAGAGGCAAAGATCGCCCACAGGAGTCAAACGCTTCGCTTTACGACCTTCTGCTCACCGGCGCCGGCCGACGGTCAGGACGGCCGACCAGTGGCGGGTCAGCCGTCCGTCCGCGCGGCGGGCGAGCCGGCGGCGTACCTCCTGATAGAGGTGTTCGCGCTTGGCCGGGTCCATGGCGATGTGGCCGGAGAAGGTTCCCAGCAGGGTGATGTACTCCTCTGCCGTGTACCGCACCGCCCAGACATGGCGCCGCGTCCCCACGACCTCGAAAAGGCCGGAGGATGCGAACGCGGTGGCGGCCGGGTCGGGCTGCTCCTCGGGCGGTGGTGGTGGCCACGGGGCGCCGTCGCCCTCACCGAGTGCGTCGTACACCCGCTGGATCTCGGTGAAGAACGGGTCGAAGCCGGCCGGGAAGGCGTGGTCGGCGGCCCACACGGCGAGGTGACCCTCTCGGGGGAGGAGGGCGGCGGCCTTCGCGTACCCTGCCTCCGGATCCACCCACTTCCAGGCCGTGGCCGCGTAGACGAGGTCGAAGAGGACGGCCGGCGGTGGCTCCCACTCCTCGAACGAGGAGGTGATCACGGAGACGCCGGGGAACGCGGCGAGGTTTCGCCGTGCCTCCGCCGCCAGGGCGTCACCGAGCTCCACCGCCGTGATCCGCAAACCCATTCGCGCCAGCGGCAGCGTGGCCTTCCCCGGGCCGCACCCCACTTCCAGGAGATGCGCGGGCGGTTCGATCCCCGTCAGCGTGCGCAGGTCGGCGTACAACGCGTCCGGGTACGCGGGACGGGCCCGCTGGTACTGCGGGGCCGCGCTGTCGAAGGTGGTGCGCAGCCGGCGGTCATCGGACATGCTCCGATCCTGACACCGAAGGTCACCGCGGCCGCGCCCTGTGGAGCGCCTGCTCCTCCTTGGCGGGATCGAGCCCGAGCCCGGGCCTGCCCGGATGGGGCTCGGGGTCACCCTCGGCCTGGAGCCAGGCCCAGGTGTCGGCGACCGTCTCCAGCACCGGCCGGCACGTGAGTCCCTCCTCGTAGGCCGCGGAGACGTCCCCGTCGTGCATGCCTCCGTACTCTTCGTCGTCCGGCAGCCAGATCGGCAGCTCGATCCACGGGCTGATGCCCGCTTCCTCGATCACCTCGGGGGAGGCCCAGACCAGTTCGGCGTCCGAGCCGGTCACCCGCACCGCCGCGTCGAGCAGCTCGCCCATCGTGGCGTGCCCGGCCCGGCCGACGGCGTTGAACGCGCCGCCGACCTCGCGCTCGGCGGCACCGAGCATCCACTGGGCCAGGTCCCTCGCGTCGATGTACTGAAGAGGACGGCCGGGGGTGCCGGGCGCCAGAACCCGCCCGCCGCGTGCGATCCGGCGCAGCCACCACGGCATCCGGCCGACGTTCTCGTACGGCCCGAGAATCAGGCCGGCGCGGGCGAGCAGCGCCCGGTCACCGAACTCCCGCAGGACGGCGAGCTCCCCGCCGCGCTTGGCGGCCGCGTAGTCCTCGTCGCCGTCCATGCCGGGATCGCCGTCGACCAGCGGCGCGCTCTCGTCGGCGCCCCGGGGAATGGGCCACCGGTAGACCGAGCGGCTGGAGACGTACCCGTAGTGCCCGGCCCGTCCGGCCAGCAGCCCGCTGGAGTCGCGGACCACGCGCGGTGCCCCGCTCCAGGTGTCGATCACGGCATCCCACTCCCGCCCCGCGACCACTTGGCGCAGTGCATCGGGATCGGTCCGGTCGGCGACGAGCGCCTCCACTCCTACCGCGGCGGCGCGGCTCAGCCCCCGGTTGACGGTGGTGACCTCGTCGCCCCGCGCCAGCGCCGTCTCGACGACGGCCCGTCCGACATGGTGGGTTCCGCCCAGCACAAGAAGCCTCATACCAAGCCATCCTGGCCGTCCGCGGAATCGATCGGCAGTCCATTTCACCCGGGGCGTAGCGAGAAGTCCCCCTCGTGGAAGTCCGGCTGCGTAGGGTCGGGCGCGATGAGCCATGAATCGACGCCCCGCCGGACGATCGACGAACAATTGATCGAGATCCCGGCAGGGGAGATCGTCCAGAGGGACGAGGGTACGAAGACCGACTGGAAGGTCGAGGTCGGGGCCTTCCGGCTGGCGCCGTGTCCGGTGACCCGTGAGCTGTACCGCAGCGTACGAGGCGAGGCGCCCGAGAGCTCGGCCGGACCACGGACCCCGGTGACCGAGGTCTCCTGGCAGGACGCCGTACGGTTCTGCAACCTGCTCTCGCGAGCGACGGGGCTCGACCCCTGCTACTCGATCGGCGACAACCCCGACGCGCAGGACGTGGTCTGCGACCGGACGGCCGGCGGCTATCGCCTCCCGACCGAGGCGGAGTGGGAGTACGCGTGCCGGGCCGGCACGTCCGGCGTCCGCTACGGAGAGCTGGCCGAGATCGCCTGGTACCGCGGCAACTCCGGCGGCGAGGTGCACGAAGTCGCGACCAAGACCCCGAACGCGTGGGGCCTGTACGACATGATCGGCAACGTGTGGGAGTGGTGCTGGGACCTCTACGATCCCCGCGTCTACGGTCCGTACCGCGTGTTCCGCGGAGGAGGCGCCGACGACCACCCCCACGGCTGCCGGGCGTCATGCCGCCGCAAGAGCCACCCGACGCTCCGCATCGATGACCTGGGATTCCGGCTCGCGCGATCGCTGTGAGCGCCGCGCGGTTCAGTCGGTCGCCGGCGGGGATCTGATCGGCTCGTAGTCCACCCAGGTGTCCTGGAGGAACTCGTTCCGGTAGGACGCGTGGTCGATGTTGCTGATCCGGAAGTACAGGGCTCGCCGTGTCTGACCCCTTCCGGCATCCGGGTCAACACCGTCGTCCTCGGCATGGTCCTCACCCCCGGGGGCAGCGAGGTGCTGGAGACGATGTCGGGGGCCATGGGGGGAACGGCGGAGCAGGCGTACGCCTCGGTTCCGATCGGCCGCGGCGGCGACGCCCGCGACGTCGCCGAGGCGATCGCGTTCCTGCTGTCCGACCGGGCCCAGTGGATCGCCGGCAGCTCGCTTCACGTCACGGCGGGGCCTGACCGCGACAAGCGGGGCACGGAATGCCGGCGCGTCCGAGCGTCACCGACGGTTTTCCGGCAGGGGGTTCGCTTTCCCGAGAACCCCCTGCTCGGGCCGGACTCTCCGCGCCGCGGTCGCGTATCGGCGTACGCGGCCCATCTCAGCAACAGCTTGGCGCACCAGGGTCCGGCCGGGTCGATCGATACTGCGGCCGCTGTGTTAGCGTGCGCTCCATGTTCCTCCCCCGTGCGTAAGGCGCGCCGAGACCGCACCCGTCGGGTGCGGCATTTCGCCGTCCCCGTACGTTCGCGGCGCTCTCGGTGATGCGCCGCCTCTCTGAGGAACATCTCTCATGTCTTCGCGTTCGCGAAGCGCGTCGTACCAGGCTGTCCTGCGTACCCCGCATGCCTCCCGGGTGTTCGGTGCGGCCCTGCTGGGCCGGTTGTCGTACGGCGTCGCTCCTCTTTCCCTCGTCCTGGCCCTGACCGGGGCGACCGGATCGTACGCCGTGGCCGGCGGCGTCATGGCCCTGTTCGCGCTGACCGTCTCGGTGCTCGCTCCCGTACGGGCAGGGCTGATCGACAAGTACGGGCCGCGGCGGGCTCTGCCGCCGATGGCCGTCGCGTACGCGCTGGTGCTGGCGTGTCTGGCCGCCGGAACGTGGCGGCCTGGAGCCCCGGGACCGCTGCTGGGCGGTCTCGCCATGGCGGCTGGTGTGTGCGCTCCGCCGCTGGGTCCGGTGATGCGGACCGTCTGGAGCGAACTGCTCCGCGACCCGGCGCTGCTGCGACGCGGCTACAGCCTGGACACCGTCGCGGAGGAGCTGCTGTTCGTCGCCGGGCCGCTGCTCGCCGGGCTGGTGGCCGGCTTCGTCACGCCGCCGTTCGGTGTCGTCCTCAGCGCGGGGCTGGTTCTGGCCGGAACCCTCGCGTTCGTCTCGGCTCCCCCCGTACGAGCGCTGGGCGGATCGCCGGACATGCCCATCGCCGGGTCGGGGCAACGGTCTCGTGTCGGGTTCGGAGTGGCTCAGCCCGTGGCGGCGGCGCTGGGCATCGGGGCGTACCTGGGGTCGGTGGAGCTGCTCATGGTGGCGTTCGCCCAGCAGCATGATCACGCTGCGGCGGTGGCCTGGTGCAGTGCGTCGCTTTCGGCCGGGAGTGCGTTCGGCGGCCTGGTCTACGGCGCTCTGCCGTGGCGGATCCCGGGCCGGGCGCGGTTGCCCGTGCTGGTCACCGTCCCGGCACTGGGGCTGTCACTGGCGGGGTTGTCGCCGAACGTCCAGGTGCTGGCCGTGGTGGTGGGTGCGACGGGCCTGTTCGTCTCGCCGGCGTTGGCGACGGCCTACCTGATCGCGGACGAGTCCGCCGCCCAAGGCGCCCGTACGCGGGCGGGCGCGTGGGTGAACACCGCCGTCAACGGGGGTTCATCGGGGGGAACCGCCGTGGCCGGTCTGCTGCTGGGACGGCTGCCACTGGCGGCGTGCTTCGCGATCACCGCACTCCCC
>DASQPY010000275.1:0-4431 GCA_035643735.1 Actinoallomurus sp.
GACTATTCCCTCGGACCGGGGGAGGACGTGCTCGGCTATCCCGCCGTACGCCTGCTGGCCGACCGCGGCGCCGCCGTACGGCCCGGCTTCACCGTCGGCGCCGACCTCGACGCGGTGCTGGCCATCTGCCGCCGGCTCGACGGCATGCCCCTTGCCATCGAGCTGGCCGCCGCCCGGCTGCGGACGATGACGGCCGCGCAGATCGCCGGGCGCCTGGACGACCGGTTCCGGCTCCTCACCGGCGGCAGCCGTACGGCACTGCCCCGCCACCAGACCCTGCGCGCGGTCGTCGACTGGAGCTGGGACCTGCTGGACGAGCCCGAGCACGTGCTGCTGCGCCGGATGTCGGTCTTCTCCGGCGGGGCCACGCTCGAGAGCATCGAAGAGGTCTGTGGCTGCGACGTGTTCGACGCCCTCATCGGCCTGGTGGAAAAGTCCCTGGTCATCGCCGACGGGACCGGGCGCTATCGCCTGCTGGAGACGATCCGTGCCTACAGCGCGGGCCGTCTCTCGCAGGCCGGCGAGGCCAGGCGGATCCGGCGTGCGCACGCCCACCACTTCCTCGAGCTGGCCGAGACCGCCGAGCCCCTCCTGCGCACGCGCGACCAGATGCGGTGGATGCGACGGCTCGGCGCCGAGTACGACAACATGCACTCCGCGCTGCGCTGGGCCATCGACGTCAGCGACGCCGCGCTCGCGGTCCGCTACGTGGCCGCGCTCGGCTGGTACTGGTTCCTGCGCGGCCGCAGGGTCGAGGGAGAGCAGCTCGCCGGTGAGGCGGTCGCCGTCCCCGGTGAGGGACCGGCGCACGCGCGGGCCCTCGCGCACATGTACTGGCTGCTCGGCGCCTTCAGCAACAGCGACGGCGCGCCGCTGGACAAGGTCGCGCTGCGCGCGCGGCTCTCGACGGCCCTGGAGACCGCCGGGGCGGTCGACCGTGACGACCTGCATCCCATGCTCCACATCGCGCCGATGGGGATGCGCATCTTCGACGGCCGGCTCGAGGAGGCCCTCGAGGAGCTGGAGGTGCTGCGCTCCGCGCGTGACCCGTGGCTGCGGGCGGCCGGCCACACGGTCCGGGGGCACGCGCTGATCAATCTGGGCCGGGTCGAAGGCATCGAAGAGGTCTTCGCCACCGCGCTGGCGGCTTTCCGCGACCTCGGCGAGCGATGGGGGCTGTCGCTGACGCTGACCGGGATGGCCGAGGTCGCGCTCTGGAAGGGTGAGCCGCTGGTCGCCAAGTCCTCTATCGAGGAGGCCCTCGGCTACTCCGTGGACTTCGGCAGCCACGACGATTCCAGCTTCCTGCGGATCCGCCTCGCCCACGCCTACACCGCCATCGGCGATGAGGCCAAGGCGCGCGCCGAGCTGGACATCGCCATGCGCGGGGCCCAGCGCCGCGGCGCTCCGGAGGACCTCGCCTATGTCGCGTTCACGCTGGGGGAGTTCGCCCGGCGCGACGGCGACCTGGTGGCCGCCCGGCGCCATCTGGAGGACGCCATCGCCCAGATCTCGGTCAACGGGCCGCCACAGTTCGGCGCCATGATCAACTCCCAGCTCGGACTTCTGCACGCGCTGGAGGGCGATCTCTCCGCCGCGCTCACCCGGCACACCGAGGCGCTCCGGCTGGCTCTGTTCGTGCACGATGCCCCGATCATCGGACAGACGCTGGTCGGCTTCGCCGACCTCGCCCTACGCACCGGCGACGCCGAAAAGGCGGCGACGCTGCTCGGCGCGGCCGTCGCCGTACGCGGCATCGAGGACAAGTCTCTGGCCGACCCGCCCCGTATCGAGCGGGAGGCGCGCGCGGCGATCGAGGACGCGCGGTTCGAGGAGGCGTTCGCCGCCGGCCGGGCGATGGACGCCGAGAGCGCCGGCGCGTACCTCGGCATCGAGCCCTGAGACGACCGGCCGCGCCCCCCGGCGTCACCCGCCCTCGTGGGGCGACGCCGGGGGGCGCGGCCGTCGGCCCGACCACACCCGCTCAGACGCGCCGGCGCAGGGCGCGCACCGCCAAGGGGGCGAAGACGACCGCGAGGACGACGGCCGAGATCAGCGTCTTGGTGACCGGGCTCGCGACCGGGCCGCCGTTGATCAGTCCGCGGGTCGAGTCGGCCAGGAAGGACACCGGGTTGACCTTGGCCCACGCCTGCATCCAGCCCGGCATCGTGTGAACGTCCACGAACGCGCTGCTGGAGAAGCTCAGCGGGAAGATCGTCGTGAAGCCGAAGATCTGCACCTTGTCCGGCTCGCTCACCAGGACGCCGATCAGCACCGACACCCAGGAGACCGCGAAGGACATCACGACCAGGAGCAGCAGCGCGCCGACGACGCCGGCGGCGTCGGTCTTGACACGGAAGCCGATGAGGATGCCCATGGCGAGCAGGATGCCCATCGACCACGCCTGCTTGACCGTGTCCGCGAGGATCCGGCCCGCCAGGGGCGACATGCGCGAGATCGGCAACGCGCGCAGCCGGTCGAAGACGCCCTTGGTGATGTCGGTATTCAGCCCGACGCCGGTGTTCAGCGTGGCGAACAGGGCGTTCTGCGCGATGATGCCGGGCAGCGCGTACTGCAGGTACTGCGTCGGGTGCCCGCCCGCCATCTGGCCGCCGAAGACGTACGTGAACAGCAGCACGAACATGATGGGCTGGACGCTGAGGTCGAGCAGCTCCATCGGGTTGTGCTTGATCTGCACGAGCGTGCGCCAGGCGAGCGTCATCGTGTGCCGCACGGTGGCGACCGGGCTGACGCGCCGGGACAGCGTGCTCGGCGCGGGCAGAGTCGCCGCCGTCATGCCGGGCTCCCTTCGAGTTCGAGACGGGCCTTCGTCTCTTCGGCGTGGTGGCCGGTCAGGGACAGGAAGACCTCGTCGAGGCTGGACCTGCGCAGCGTCAGCTCGGCCACGAGCACACCCGCGTCGTCGAGGTGGCGGACCACCGTCGGCAGTACGCCCGGGTCGATGACCGGCGCGGTGATCAGATCGCCCTCGATCTGGATTCCGTCCCCGACCACCATGCTGACCAGCCCGGCGACCGTCTCGCGGTCCCGCGCGTCGCTCGGGCGCACCTGGAGTACCTGACCGCCGACCTGGTTCTTCAGCTGGTCCGGGGTGCCGTGCGCGATGACCTTGCCGCGGTCGATGACCGCGATGTCGTCGGCGAGCTGGTCGGCCTCCTCCAGGTACTGCGTGGTGAGCAGCACGGTCACGCCGTCACTCACCAGCCCGCGGACGGTCTCCCACAGTCCACCGCGCGCGTGCGGGTCCAGGCCGGTGGTGGGCTCGTCCAGGAACAGGACCGAGGGCCGCCCGACGAGGCTGGCGGCCAGGTCGAGTCGCCGCCGCATGCCGCCGGAGTACGTCTTGGTCGCGCGGTCGCGGGCGTCCCACAGCTCGAACCGCTCAAGGAGTTCGGCGGCGCGGGCCTTGGCCTCGCGGCGCGGCATCTCCAGCAGCCGGCCGATCATTACGAGGTTCTCGGTGCCGGTGAGCATCTCGTCGACGGACGCGTACTGTCCGGTCAGCCCGATGAGCTGACGGACCTGGTGCGCGTCGCGTACGACGTCGTGCCCCGCGACCGACGCCCGGCCGGCGTCGGGTCGCAGCAGGGTGGCGAGGATGCGTACGGCCGTGGTCTTGCCCGCTCCGTTGGGACCCAGGATCCCGAGGACGCTGCCGGTGCGCGCCTCGAGGTCCACACCGTCGAGGGCGACCGTCTCCCCGAAGTGCTTCACCAGGCCCTCCGCCTGGATGGCGTAAGTCATTGGCTCTCCCCGTGAAATGTCATGCGGTGTCGGTCATTACTGTCCATGACGCCGCTGTCATTTCACGCACATGAGCCTGACATCCGCTGATACGTCCCTGAGATGCCGCCATCGTCCCTGTCAACGCGGGCCTGACGTGCACAGACGATCGCGCCCGCGGGAGCTGCTCCCCGCGGGCGCGATCGTCTGTGCGGTCAGTGCCGCTGGACCTCGAACATCCAGTGCTGCTCCTCCAGTTCGCGGGTCGCGGCGATCAGTAGATCCTGGGAGACCAGGTCGGTCTCGTCGGTCGCCTCGATGTGAGCGCGGAACCGGCGGATGATCTCGGCGAGCAGGTCGGTCATCGCGGCGACGACCTTGTCGTCCTGCAGGTGACCGGCGTCCAGCTGGCCCAGCCGGGTGGAGTCGGCCACCGTACGGACCCTGCCATCCGGGTTGACGCCGATCGCGACCGCACGCTCGGCCACGACGTCCGTGTGGTTCCTCGCGATCTCGACGACCTTGTCGAGCTCCAGGTGGACGGAACGGAAGTTGCGGCCGGTCAGGTTCCAGTGCGCCTGCTTGGCGACCAGCCCCAGGTCGATCAGGTCGACGAGCGCGTCCTGCAGCGCGTCGCCGGTCACCTTGCGGGCGTCGTCGGAGAGCGGGCTCTTCACCTTGTTCATC
>DASQPY010000276.1:0-6614 GCA_035643735.1 Actinoallomurus sp.
CTCCAGCAGACGGTGGTTGTCGCGCTGGTGCAGCCCGATCGATGGCTCGTCCAGGACGTACAGCACGCCCACCAGGCCGGAGCCGATCTGCGTGGCCAGCCGGATGCGCTGCGCCTCACCGCCGGCGAGTGTGGCCGACGCGCGGTCGAGGGTCAGGTAGTCCAGGCCGACGTCGAGCAGGAAGCCCAGCCGGGCGTTGATCTCCTTCAGCACCCGCTCGGCGATGTGCTTCTCACGGTCGTTCAGCTCCATCGCCAGCAGGAACTTGGCGCACTCGCCGATCGGCATGGCGGCCACGTCCGCGATGGACCGGTCGTTGACCGTGACGCCCAGCACGACCGGCTTGAGGCGCCTGCCCTCGCACGAAGGACACGGGATCTCCCGCATGTATCCCTCGAACCGCTCGCGGCTGGAGTCGCTCTCGGCCTCGGAGTGGCGCCGCTGGACGTAGGGGATCACGCCTTCGTAGGTCGTGTAGTAGGAGCGCAGCCGGCCGTAGCGGTTGCGGTAGCTCACGTGGACCTGGGTGTCGTGGCCCTTCAGGATGGCCTTGCGCGCCGCGGCCGGGAGCTTTTCCCAGGGCGTGTCCAGGTCGAAGCCCATCGCCTCGCCGAGCGCGCCTTGCAGCCGCAGGAAGTAGTCGCTCACGTGCCCGCCGGACCACGGCGAGATGGCGCCCTCGCCCAGGGTCTTTTCCACGTCGGGCACGAGCAGCTCGGGGTCGACCTCCATGCGGGTGCCCAGACCGGTGCAGTCGGGGCAGGCGCCGTACGGGGAGTTGAACGAGAACGAGCGCGGCTCCAGCTCATCGAACGACAGGTCGTCGTAGGGACAGTAGAGATGCTCTGAGTACATCCGCTCGCGCTGCTCGTCGTCCTCGGGCAGGTCGACGAAGTCGAGGATGATCGTGCCGCCGGTCAGTCCCAGCGCGGTCTCCACCGAGTCGGCCAGGCGGCGCCGCGAGCCTTCCTTGACGCTCAGCCGGTCGACGACGATCTCAATGTCGTGCTTTTCGTACTTTTTCAGCTTCGGCGCCTCGTCGAGACGCACCACGGCGCCGTCGACACGGGCCCGCGAGAAGCCCTTGGTCTGCATCTCCCGGAACAGCTCGCCGTATTCGCCCTTACGACCGCGTACGACCGGGGCGAGCACCTGGAAACGGGTGCCCTCCTCGAACTCCATCAGCCGGTCGACGATCTGGCTCGGGGTCTGCTTGTGGATCGTACGGCCGCAGACCGGGCAGTGCGGGTGGCCGATGCGCGCCCACAGAAGGCGCAGGTAGTCATAGACCTCGGTGATGGTGCCGACGGTCGAGCGCGGGTTCTTCGACGTGGACTTCTGGTCGATCGAGACCGCCGGCGACAGGCCCTCGATGAAGTCGACGTCCGGCTTGTCCATCTGCCCGAGGAACTGCCGCGCGTACGCGGACAGGGACTCGACATAACGGCGCTGGCCCTCGGCGAAGATCGTGTCGAAAGCGAGGCTGGACTTACCGGAACCGGACAGGCCGGTAAAGACGATCAAGGCGTCGCGCGGCAGATCGAGCGAGACGTCCTTGAGATTGTGTTCACGTGCTCCGCGCACGATGAGACGGTCAGCCACGGCGAATCCGTAATCCCCTTGAGAGCCTGGTTAAGACAGGTCAGCTTCAGGCTAACGAGTGGGTGCGACGGTTTCTTCCAGATGACCTCACCCGACCCCCTCGTCGCAGGGAAACCGTACACGTGTTCGAATGGGGGCCGCCACCGGAACGGCTACTGAGGCGTGTCCGGCAGGCCCCGTTCGTGGCGAGCGGCGTTCATGCGGCACCTCGCAGGGCGGAAGAGAGTCGGCCTGGTACCGGCCGGCGACCGACGACAACGCGGCGAGGTGTCGTCCGGGCGTCCCACAACAGGACAGGAACCTCTCAGACACGCCCCTCGGGCGCGTCGTCGAGCGCGCGCTCCAGATAACGCTCCGCCGACCGGCGTACGGCCTCGACTCCGTCCGTGGCCACGATCCGCCGCCACCAGGCGCCGTACACGCGCTCGAACGGGTACGGCTCCAGCAGCCGCAGCGCCCGGCGGATCACGCGAGGGCGCTCGGGAATGTGGTTCGGGTAGCTGTACATGAAGCTGACATAACGTCGGTCCTGGACGACCGTCAGAATGTCGCCCGACAGCAGTGCGCCCCGGCCCTCCTCACCGTCACGCCAGTGCAGGACCTGCCCACCGGCGAAGTGCACCCCCGCGTTGACGAGCGTCAGCCCGTCGCCGATCGCGTGGGTCTCGCCGCTCCAGAAGACGACGGAGTCATCGGGCCGCGCCACCCACTCACGGTCGGCCTCGTGGATGTAGACGGGGGCGTCGAACGCGTGCGCCCACTCGATCATCGTGCCGTAGAAATGGGGATGGCTGATCGCGATCGCCGAGATCCCGCCGAGCTCACGCACCCGCGCGACCAGGTCCTCGTCGATGTAGGTGATCATGTCCCAAAGGACGTTGCCCGAGGGCGCGCGGACGAGCAGGGCGCGCTGCCCGATCGAGGTCGGCGGCGTGGCGCCGATCCCGATGATCCCCGGCCCCTCCTCCTCGATCAGACTCTGGTGCCCGGCGTCGCGCAACTCGGCGAGCGTCGTCCACCGCTGGCCGTCCCAGCCGACGTACTGACGCTCGTCCTCGCAGATGGGACAGTCGGCACGCGACGCACCGTACTGGACGCCGCAGGTCCGGCAGATAGGAAGATCATCGCGCATGGTGGCAGGGTATCTCCCACGCTCCCGTCGCGGCGAGGGCGTGGAAGGATGGGAAGTGCGTGGCCGCCGGAGGACCGGAAGCCCGAAAACGGTGTCCGATCGGAGGACAGAGTGAGCTACACAGGCGACGTCGAGGTCGGTGGCCCACCCGACGTACGAGGACTCCCCGGCCTGACGATCATGAAGTTGGCCGTGGGACCGTACGACAACAACGCCTACCTGCTCCGCTGTACGGCGACAGGCGAGCAGGTCCTCATCGACGCGGCGAGCGAGCCCGAACGCCTGTCCGCGCTCATCGGCGACGGCCCGCTCTCCCGCGTCATCACCACGCATCGCCACCAGGACCACTGGGGCGCCCTCACCTCCGTGATCGACGCGACGCACGCACGGCTGGTGGCGCATCCGGACGACGCCGAGGCTCTGCCGCTGCCGGTGACCGAGCCGGTCGAGCACGGCGGCACCGTCCAGGTCGGCCGCGGCACGCTGTCCGTCATCCACCTGCGCGGGCACACGCCCGGCTCGATCGCGCTGCGCTACGACGACGGTGACACGCCGCACCTGTTCACCGGCGACAGCCTGTTCCCGGGAGGCCCGGGCAACACCTGGGGGGACGCGAAGCTGTTCACGCAGCTCATGAACGATCTCGAGGAACGCGTCTTCGGTACGCTCCCCGACGACACATGGGTGTACCCCGGTCACGGCAAGGACACCACCCTCGGCAAGGAGCGGCCCCATCTTCCGGAGTGGCGCGAACGCGGTTGGTGACCGCGGCGACTCCACCGGCGGATCGCCGGACGTGAGAGCTGCGTACCAGGTGTTCTTGCAGCAGGATGGGGGAATGGGCATGCTCATCAAGCGCGCCCCGGATGCGCGATCTCGGTGAGGCGGCGGGTAGGGAAAGATGACCGGCGTGACCAACCAGGTGCCCGAGGCCGAGGGCCTGACGAACGTTGAGCTGGCCGCCCGCCTGCGCATGACCCTTGGGCGGCTCAACCGCCGCGTCCGCCAGCACGGTCCGCAGACCCTGTCCTCCAGCCAGGCATCGACACTGGCCAGCGTCGATGCGCTGGGGCCGGTACGCCTCGGCGACCTCGCGGCGCACGAAGGTGTCACCGCTCCGACGCAAAGCCGCCTGGTCGCCTCACTGGAGCACCAGGGGCTGCTACGGCGCATGCCGGACACCGACGACCGGCGCGCCACGCTGCTCGCCATCACCGCGCAGGGCCGCCGCCAGCTCGAGCAGTTGCGGGGGGAGCGCTCGGCGTTCCTCGTCGCCCAGCTGGGCACGCTGTCGGCCGAGCAGCGTACGGCGCTGGTGTGCGCGCTCAACGCCCTGGAGGCCCTCGCCGAGAGCCCCAGCGACTAGGGCTGTCTCGAGGCCCGCCGTCCTACTGCGCGACGGGCAGGGCAGCCCGGCCTACCCGCGCGAGGAGGTGCTGCGGCGGGCCATGGTCTTGACGAACATCCGCCGGGTGCCGGCGAACAGCAGCTTTCGCCCCCGCAGCAACGTGACCTGCCAGTACTCTCCGCCGTGGCCGTCAGGATCGGACAGGTCGAAGGTCCTCGCGTCGCGCGGTGTGGCCTTGCCCGTCCAGAGCTTCTGGCCGAAGGCGTTCCACTCGCCGGTACCGTCCGTGTGGAAGCGGAAGTAGGTGTGCTTTCCGTCCCGTGTCCAGGTGCCGGCCAGGCCCCGGAGCCAGAGCTTCTTCTGCCGGGCCGTGACCCGCGGCCGGTTGGTCCCTTCGGCCGGTGAGTCGATGCTGCCCGGCAGCGTCGAGACGGGGACGGGCGTGACCGGGCGCGTCGGGGCCGCGCGGACCTGCCGGTGAGTGCCCTGGGAGTTGACCAAGGCGGTGAACGCGAGAACGCCGACGGCGGCGACCGCCGTCCCGATCGCCGCGGCCCTTGTCACCGCGGGCGCGACCGTGCGCATTCCCCACCTCCCCAAAGCGGCGACCCGTGCCGCTCACCGTACAAGGTTCGAGGGCCCAGTCTCCGGGTCATACTCAGGTGTTAGGGGCATATCGCCCGAGCGACGGAGGCGAATCCGGACTCCCGGGCGTACAAAGGGAAAATGAATACTTCCGAGCTGCCCCGCGGCGACCTCGCCGCCTCCCTCGCCGCCCGCCGCGAGCTCGGGCCGGACTACGACGCGGCCTTCGTCGACGCGGTGGCCGAACGCATCCAGCAGGCAACGGCGACGCGGCGCACGATGAGCGTCGAGACCGAGAAGGGCGAGCGGGCGGTGACCGTCACCATCGCCTGCGTGTCGCTCGGCGTCTCGATCCCGGTCACCGCGATCGCGGCGGTACAGGCCGGGCTGGCGGGGCTCGTCGTCGTGTGGCTGGCCATCGCCGCGATCAACGTGGCGTTCGCTCTGCGTCCCCGACTCCGGTAGGCACCGGCTCGGCGGCCTTCGCGGCATCGCGCCGTGCCTTCAGCAGGCTCGTCGCCGTCGTCACCAGCATCGTCGCACCGATCACGGCGAGGGACAGCCAGATCGGCACCTGCGGCGCCCACTCGAACCCGGTCGCGTGCATCGCGTCCAGGATGAGCTTGACGCCGATGAAGGCGAGGATGAACGACAGTCCCTTGTTCAGGTAGACCAGCCGGTCGAGCAGCCCGCCCAGCAGGAAGTAAAGCTGGCGTAGGCCCATCAGGGCGAAGGCGTTGGCGGTGAAGACCAGGTAGGACTGCTTGGTCAGACCGAAGATGGCCGGGATGGAGTCCAGCGCGAACAGCAGGTCCGTGGACCCGATCGCGACCATGACGATGAGCATCGGCGTGACCAGGCGGCGGCCGTCCACGTGCACCGTCAGCCGGTCCTGGTAGTACTCCCCGGTGGCCGGCATGACACGCTGCACCCACCGCAGCAGGGCGTTCTCCTTGAACTCATCGTCCCCACCGCCCCGCAGCAGGCCCAGTGCGGTCCAGATGAGGAACACGCCGAAGAGGTAGAACAGCCACTCGAAGCGAGCCAGTGCGGCGCCGCCGACGACGATGAAGGCGCCCCGCATGACCAGTGCGATCAAGATGCCGACGAGGAGCACCTTGTGCTGGTTGGCGCGGGGCACCGCGAACCGCGCCATGATCACGTAGAAGATGAAGAGGTTGTCGATGCTCAGGCTGTACTCGGTGAGGTAGCCCGCGAAGAACTGCGCGGAGTACTGCCCGCCGGCCACGAAGAACAGGCAGACGCCGAAGACCGCCGCGAGCGCCACGTAGAACGCGACCCATGCGCCGGCCTGGCGGAGCGAGAAGTCCCTGGGTTGACCGCGGTCGACGATCCACAGGTCCAGGAGGATGACGGCCAGGATGCCGACCAGGGTGAGGGACCAACCCAAGAGTGTGACGTTCACAAGACAGCATCCTCCGGTGGCGGATCAAAGCCCCGGAGGTCTCTCCCGCCCGCGCTCATCGGCACGAACCGACAGTACCGGGCCGCATGCGACTCCAGCCGTGGTGACGACACTGCCGCGAAGGGATACTCCCCTCCCCTGCGCCTCGACTATATCCAAAACGCAGTGCACTCCGAACACCGCGACGCGTTAGGAGACCTTACCGGTCGTGCGCGCGTAGACGGACGTGAGCTGATCGATCGCGTCCTCCTCGGTCGGCAGCCGGAGCGCCTGCTCCGAGGCCGACGACGCGAGTCGTTCGGCGAAGCCCGGGTCGTCCAGGACGCGCGCCACGGCCGCCTGCAGCGCGGCCGCGTCGCCGGACGGCACGAGCAGCGCGGCCTCGCCCACCATGCCGGGGATGCCGCCGACCCGGGTCGCGACCAGCGGCCGACCGGCGCGCAGCACCTCCTGCACGATCAGCGGCTGTCCCTCCCAGACGCTGGAGACGACGGCGACGTCGGCCGCGGCCAGGAGCTCGG
>DASQPY010000277.1:0-6004 GCA_035643735.1 Actinoallomurus sp.
AGGCGGGACTCGAACGGGTACTGGACGGCCTTACCGCGCACCTGCCGAAGCGGGGCCTGATTCGTACGTGTCGCTCAGCGCGCGGACACGAGGCGCTGGCGCTGCCGGCCCAGACCGTCGATCTCCAGTTCCATGACGTCGCCCGCGGTGAGGTAGGGAAAACGTCCGGAGAGCGCGACGCCCTCAGGCGTGCCGGTCAGGATGACGTCTCCCGGTTCGAGCACGAGGTAGCGGGACAGGTCGAAGACGAGCTGCGCGACCGAGAAGATCATGTCCCCGGTGCTGGAGTCCTGGCGAGGCTCGCCGTTGACCCAGGAGCGGAGCCCGAGCCCCTGCGGGTCCACCTCGTCGGCCGGGACGAGCGCGGGTCCCAGCGGGCAGAACGTCGCGCACGACTTGCCCTTTGACCACTGACCGCCGGACAGGTCCTTCTGCAGAGTCCGTTCGGAGACGTCGTTGCCCACGGTGTAGCCGGCGACGTACGCGAGAGCCTCGTCGGCGGAGCCGAGGTACTGCGCGCGGCGGCCGATGACGGCGGCGAGTTCCACCTCCCAGTCCGTCGTGCTACGGCCCGGCGGGATGGCCACCGGGTCGTCCGGGCCGACGACGGTGTTGGGGTGCTTGAAGAACACGATCGGCTGTTCGGGCGGGGCGCTCCCGGACTCGGCGGCGTGGGCCGCGTAGTTCTGGCCGATGCAGATGACGGCCGCGGGCCGTGCGACCGGCGGGCCCGTACGCAGCTTTTCGGCGTCTTCCAGCAAGGGCAGCTCGCCCTCGCGCAGGGCGGCACGGGTGCGTTCGATACCGCCGGCGGCGAGAAAGGCGCCGTCGATGTCCGCGGTGACCGGCGACAGGTCGCGGACGGCCCCCTCATGCCGTACGGCGGGGCGTTCCTGTCCTGCCGGGCCGAGACGAAGTAGTTCCATGATTCACGTTCCTAGTGGTCGGGATCGAGCGCGTACACCCGTCGAGCGGTGCCGGCGAAGACATCACGTCCGACATTCGACCCAAAGCGTGCCAGAGACCGTTTCCAGGCCGTGACAAGGGTGGGCAGGTCGGTCCAGATCTTCTCGACCGGGAAGTTGCTGCCCCACATGCAACGGCGCGAGCCGAACAGATCCAGGCAGGCCGCGGTCACCAGGTCGATCAGCGCCTGGTCGACCCGGTGGGCGAAGGTGCCCTGGCCGGTGAGCTTCACCACCACGTTGGGCTCGGCGGCCAGGAGCCGCATGCCGCGTGTCCACTCCGCGACGGTGGACGGCTCGGTGTCCACGAGCATTCCCGCGTGCACCAGCACGAAGGTGGTGTCGGGGAAGGCGGCCGCGAACCTGGCGGCGTCGGCCATCTGCGGCGCGAAGACCTGCAGCTCGAACAGCCAGCCGAGCTCGGCCAGCGTCGCGATGTTGCGGCGGAACACCGGGTCGTTCATCCGGTCCGGTCCCGAGGCGAACCGGAACTCCGGGCGGTCGTGCCAGTGCAACTGCAGCCGAGTCCCCCGTACGAGAGGCGTCAGCGCGGCCTGCCGGCGCATCACCTCGGCCGCGCCGGGGTCGAACAGGTCCGCCGAGCCGATCACGGCCGTGGGCCACCCCGTCTCCGCGTGGACGTCGCGGAGCCAGCGGATCTCATCCAGGGACCGGTCCAGAGGCCAGTTCGCCTGGACGTAGACCGACGAGGAGATCCCGCAGGCGGTGGCCTCGGCGGCGTACTCCTCCGCCGGGTAGTCGCGGCGGACCGGCTCGTACGGGCCGAAGATGCGCGGCACCATCGCGCCGCTGAGCCACGGCAAATCCGCCATCCGCCAGATGTGATGGTGGGCGTCGACCATCGGGCCGTCGTAGGCAGGGCTCGTCATGCGCGACCTCCAGAAGTCAGGGACCGGCGCGGGCCGGCCACCACGGCGGGGATCCGTCGGACCTCGGCGAGACCGGTCTCCAGGTCACGTACGCCGCCGAGGTGGTCGAGGCTGGCCAGTTGCCCGGCCATGCCGCGGGTCACCGGCCGGTAGGTGGGCGAGCAGGCCAGCGGCGACCACCAGATGAGCCGGTGCCCGAGCCGGGAGAGGCGTTCGGTCGAGCGGACCATGGCGGTGCAGTCGCCGCGCTCCAGGCCGTCCGAGATCGTGATCACCAACGCGCCGCGCGCGAGCGCGAGGAACCGGGGGTTGCCCAGGAACTCCCCCAGTGCCGCGCCGATCGCCGTACCTCCGTCGGCGTCGAGGACCTCAGCGGAGACGGTCTCCAGCGCCCGGTCGACCGGGGCGCGGGACAGCGCGGCGGTGATCCGGGTGAGCCGCGTGCCGAAGGTGAAGACCTCCGTACGCGCGGGTGCGCCCTGGACCGCGGTGTGCGCGAGCCGCAGCAGCTCCGGGGTGTGCTGTTTCAACGACCCGGAGACGTCGACCAGCAGCAACAGCCGCCGGGTCCTCGGGGGCCGTGCCGTCCACCGGAGCTGGACGATCTCGCCGCCGTTGCGGCGGGCCTGCCGCCAGATGAGGCGCAGGTCCAGCCGGCGCCCGGACCGAGCGGGCCACCGCCGTCGCGACGGGATGGTGGGCAGGCGGGAGGGCCACTCGGCCCGCAGCGACCGCATCAGCTCGCGCTGCCGATCGTCCGACCGGCCGAACGCCCGTCGTCCGGCGGTCGTCAGGGCGCTCGCCTCGACCCCGTCACCCTGGACCGCGTCCTTGGGCGGCAGCTCACCGTCGTCGCCGCCCTGCGGGGCCGGTACCTCGCTGTCCTCCTCCGGCGGCGCGACGATCGTCTCCGTCTGGCCGCGCCGGAACCAGGCGTCGAAGACCTGGTCGAACGCCTCCAGGTCGGCCGCAGAGGTCACCAGCGTCACGCGGGCGTACCAGTACAGCGACGTGATGTCGCGCGGCGGGGACCCGGCGACGGCGCGCAGGAAGTCGGCCTGCTTGGTCGGCGCGGGCCCCACGCCCGCCCGGCGCAGGGCGTGCAGGAACCCCCACAGGTGGTCCGCTGCCGCGCTTTCAGTCACGGCCGAACATCTCCTCCGCGCGCCCCTGGAGCAGACGCGTGTCCTCCTCGTCCTTGATCAGCAGGCCCAGGGCGCGGCGCAACGCCTGCGGCCAGCTGCGGCCGCCGTCGACCAGCGCCACCGCGCCGCGTGCCCATTCCACCGACTCGGCGATGCCCGGCCGTTTGAGCAGCGGCAGGATGCGGACCTCCTGGACCGCGCGTACGAGCTGGGCGGCGGCCTCCTCCTCCAGTCCGGGCACGTGGGCGCGCAGGATCGCGCGTTCCCGATCGGGGTCGGGGAAGGCGATCCAGTGGTAGAGACACCGCCGTTTGAGCGCGTCGTGCAGCTCGCGGGTCCGGTTGGAGGTCAGGACGACCACCGGGGGCCGCCGGGCCCGCAGGGTGCCCAGCTCGGGGATGGTGATCTGGAAGTCGCCCAGGAACTCCAGGAGGAACGCCTCGAACTCGCTGTCGGCCCGGTCGATCTCGTCGATCAGCAGGACCGCGCCGCCCTCGGACCTGACCGCGCGCAGCAGGGGACGCTGGAGCAGGAACTCCTCGGCGTACAGGTCGGCGATGTCCTGCCCGTGCGCCTCGGCCGCGCGTACCTTGAGCAGCTGCTTGGGGTAGTCCCATTCGTACAGCGCCTGCCCGGAGTCCAGCCCTTCGAAGCACTGCAGGCGGATCAGCTCCCGGTCGAGCACGCGCGAGAGCACCGCGGCGATCTCGGTCTTGCCCACTCCCGGCTCGCCCTCCAGCAGGAGGGGCCGCCCCAGCCGCAGCGCGAGATGGACGGCCGTGAGCAGTCCCTCGTCGGTGAAGTACCCCTCCCGGCGCAGCGCGACGGCGAGGCGCTCCTCGTCGAGGAGGTCGCCCGCCGCCGCGCCGAGAGGGTCGTTCACCGTCACAGCTGTTCGTGCTCGGTGGTCAGCAGATGGACCCGCTGGGACGTGTGGTCACCCGCGTCGGCGGCGGCGGCCTTCCCGAACTCAGAGCCGAACGCGGCGGCACGGGCGGCCTCGTCGTCGAAGTACAGCTCGTTGACCGAGTCGAACGCCTCGTCATCGCCGGCCGTCACGCTCACCGAGTACTTGCGCAGGCCGGGCAGCTTCTTGGCGAACGCGACGTGGTCCTCCACGACCCACTTCGTGAACTCCTCCTTGGAAAGGTCGTCGGCGCGCTTGAGCAGGGAGATGACCTTCAACATGCGACTACTCCTTCTTGTCGGGGATTCAGGCGGTGGCGCGCAGCTCGTCCAGGCCGCGCAGTACCCGTTCCGGGGTGAACGGCATGGCCTCCAGCCGCACTCCGCAGGCGTCGAAGATGGCGTTGGCGATGGCCGGGATCGGGGCGTTGGCCGTCATCTCACCGATCCCCTTGGCACCGAACGGGCCGTTGCCCGCGGGCCGTTCGAGGATGACGCTGTGCTGCACGGGGATGTCCGCGGCGGTCGGCATCAGGTACTGGCTGTAGTCCTGGGGACCGTGGTCGCGCATCGGGTAGTACGGCTCGGTCGTCTCGAACAGGGCGTGCGAGATGCCCATCCAGGCGCCGCCCTCGACCTGCTGGGCGGCCGTGGCCGGGTTGAGCGCGCGGCCGATCTCGTACGCGTTGTGCATCTCCAGCACCTCGACCACGCCGGTCTCGTCGTCGACCTCCACGACCGCGACCGTGCAGGCGTGCGCCTGGCAGGAGTCGGGGTCCATCTCGCCGGTCTCGGGCACGGGTTCGCTCTTGTCCTTCAGGAAGATGCCGCGGCCCGAGATCGTGCGCCCGTGCTTGAAGTGCGCGGCGAGGGCGAGGTCGGTGACGTGGATCTTCTTCTCGTCCGTCCCCACGACCTTGATGAACCCGGTGCCGTCGGTCTCCAGGTCGGCGGCGTCGACCTCGAGCTCCTCGGCGGCGACCTCCAGCATCACCTCGCGTGCCTCCGCGGCCGCCCTGATGACGGCGTTGCCGACGCGGTGGGTGCCGCGGCTGGCGAAGGTGCCCATGCAGTGCGGGCCGGTGTCGGTGTCGGCGGTGTCGATGATGATGTTCTCGTACGGCAGCCCGAGGGTCTCCGCCGCGCACTGGGCGACGACGGTCTTGATGCCCTGGCCGAGGTCGACCGAGGACAGGGAGACCACGAACGTGCCGGTCGTCGTGGAGTGGATCAGTGCCTGGGAGGGGTCGCCGCCGAGGTTCATGCCGGTGGGGTAGTTGACCGAGGCGTACCCGCGGCCGCGCAGCTTCGCCATGGCTCAGCGCTCCTCTCGCGTCGTCGAGGACATCCGGCGGTACGCGTCCGGCAGCTCGTGCCCGGCCATCTCGGCGGCCTTCTGGATCACCTCGACCAGCGCGGTGCCCTCGGCGATCTTGCGATGGGCTCTCATGTCACCGTCCCGGTAGGCGTTGATCAGGCGCAGCCGCAGCGGATCCATCTCGAGCGCGCGGGCGACCCGGTCCATCTGCGACTCCAGTGCGAAGTCGCCGATGGTGACGCCGAAGCCGCGCATGGCGCTGGACGGTGTGCGGTTGGTGAACACGCAGTGGCAGTCGGCCCAGACGTTCGGGATGGTGTACGGGCCGGGCAGATGCGCCGCCGCCTTCGTGGTGCCGTACGGGCTGTGCCGTGCGTACGCGCCGGAGTCGACGTAGAGCGTGACCTTGCGGCCGATGATCCGGCCGTCGTCCATCACGGCGTCCTTGATGTAGATCCGTTCGGCGGCGCGCGGCGAGGAGACCTGCATCTCCTCGTGGCGGCCGTAGACGAACTTCACCGGCCGGTTCGTCAGCATGGCCGCGACGCAGGTCACCGGCTCGACCACGACGTCGACCTTGCCGCCGAATCCCCCGCCGACGGTGCCGCCGACGATGCGCAGCTTGTTGAACGGCGTCTCCAGGATCAGGGCCGTGTTGTCGAGCGTGAAGAAGCACGCCTGCGTGTCGGAGTGGATGCGGAGGCGGCCGTCGGCCTGCGGAACGACGATGCAGCCGGTCGTCTCGGTGGGGGCCTGCTCGATCGGGGCGGACTCATAGCG
>DASQPY010000278.1:0-3170 GCA_035643735.1 Actinoallomurus sp.
TGACGGGCGAGCCGCAGCACCTCACGCACCTCAGATGCGCCATAGGCCCCGCACACGGCGCTGCAGGTAGGGTACATAGGTGAGAGCCGCACTGTTGGACGTGCGATCTGATTGAACATCGCAACTGCGTACAGATTGCGATCGGCGCACTCTCGGAGCTCGCAAGCTTCGTCCCCCGAAGGGAATTACCGGACTGCGAGATCGAAGGCATGGGGGCACATGATGTCGAGCATCGCCTATGAGCCGAAAGCCACCGGCCTGGTCCTGATTGACACCGTGAACGATATCTTTTCCGAGAACGGGAAAGGTTACTCTCTCTTCAAGGACGAGTTCGCGCGGATCGGCGTTCTGGAGAATCTCGTACGCCTGCTCGCTGGGGCACGTGAGCGACAGATGCCGATCTTTTTCTGCCCGATGTCCTACACCGAAGAGGACTTCACAACCTGGAAGCACCTGTCCGGCATCCACCAGGAGATGTACGAGAAGCGCCTGTTCGAGGCCGGTAGCTGGGGCGCTGATTTTCATCCTCAGCTAGGACCGCGCCCCGGCGAGATCACGATCACCCCGCACAAGAACATCGATGTGATCGCGAACACCGATCTCGACGCCCAACTACGTCAGCACGGCGTCGAGTACGTCGCGATCGGCGGGATGATCGGCACCCTTTGCGTGGAGTCGACGGTGCGCAGCGCGATGGAGCGTGGCTACCACGTGACGGCGTTCACCGACGCCACCGCCGCCCTCGGTGGCGAGGATGCCTACGAGGCGATGGTGCAGCGCTACCGGCTGATCTCTCATGCGACGCTCGACGTCGAGGAATTCCTCGCCGCGAGCGGCAGGAGCGTCGGGTCAGGCTGAAGGTAAGCCCGCAAAATCATTCTCGTTGCCCACACGGAGCGGCCTGGACCGGATCGATCACCCTGCCGTTCGAAGCCGATCTCCGCAAGGCCCGGATCTCCGGGAAAGCCGCCCCGGCTGACACTGACGGTGAAGTCGCCGTACCTGGCCTCGAAGGTCCACCCCCCAGCCGCAGACGCACTCTTCGCGGACGTCGGCCGGCGTCGCGACCGACCACTGCGCCTCGCGCTCGGACATTCCGAAACTCAGCGTCCCCGCGCCGCGCGGCAGTTCGACTCCGGTCAGGGGAAGCAGCGTCAACATGACGAGGATTCTCCCCAGGGCCGGGAGTCAGCCGAGGTCGGCGATGGCGGCGACCGGGCCGCCGCCCGAGGGGCCCTGGTGGACGGCGGCGACCGAGACGAACGCGGCGGGGTCGCCGGTGACCGAGGCCGTGACGCCGCCGACGCAGGCCTTGATCTGGCGGTGCCAGTGCACGTCGGAGTCGTCCAGCATGATGTTGCGCCGCCCGCGTACCGAACCGGCCGGGTCCGCCTCGCACTTGAGGAACACGTTGACAAGACGGTCGCCCAGGTCGCTGTGGTGCGGGCGTTCGGGCAGGGCGAGGCCGCTGGAGCGGATCGCCTCCCAGATGCCGTCCGCGTCCAGGGCGTCCTTCATGACGCTGTGGCCGATGCGGTAACGTCCGCCGATGCCGGTCACGTTGCCGACGACGACGATCTGGGCGCGGTCGAGTTCGACCCCTGAGGAGCATGAGGCAACCGAGGAGTACAGCGACAGGTCCTTGTGGATCTGCCCGGCCGACGGCATCTCGATCTCCCCGAGCGCCACGGCGATGCCGAGCGCGGTCGTGGAGTTGGAGATGTCCATCGACTTGAGGGTGTCCTCAGTGAAGACGTCGTGGCCGCGGCGCCTGGCGTCGTTGATCGTGTCCAGGGTGAGCAGCGGCGTCTTGGTCTGCACGTAGTGGACGTCGGCGGGATCCTGGATGCCGGCCGCCTTCATCGCGTCACGGACCCCGGCGGCGACCTTCTCGACCATCGCCGGACGGCCGATGTCCTCGGGCAGGATCACCTCGCTCATCGCGACGCCGACGGACACGCGTGGCTCGTCACTCGCCGGCGCTCCGGCCGGGTCGACGGTCGCGAAGATCGTGGCGTGCGGGCTGAGCACGCCGTCCGTGCCGCCGGACCACACGAGCGGCACCTGGGCCGCCTCCTCCGGCGTACGGCTGCCCTTGGCGACCAGGACCTCGCGGAACGCGCGGTCGGCGAGGATGCGGGTGTAGTCGTTGACGCCGCCGTTGCCCTCGGTCTTGCCGACCACCGCGAGGACGCGGTCCGCCTCGATCACGCCGTCGTCGATCAGCCGGGCCAGCCCGGAAGCGTCGGTGACGCTCTCGATGGCGACCTTGCGTACCTCAATCGGGTCCGGCATGTCCTCACCCTTCTATGACTGTTCCGGCCTTGCCGTCCACGGCGTCGCCGATGAGCTCCAGCGACGTGATCGCCGCACGCTTTCCGCCCGCCGAGACGAACCGCACGATCGCCTCGACCTTGGGTCCCATGCTGCCGCCGGCGAAATGTCCCTCGGCGGCGTACGCCTGCAGGCGGCCGGCGGTCGTACGGCCGATGGGCTTCTCGTCCGGAGTGCCGTACCCGGCCATGGCGCACTCGACGTTCGTGGCGATGACGAGAGTCGCCGCGCCCACATGCCGGGCCAGCAGCTGGGCGGCCAGGTCCTTGTCGACGACGGCCTCGATGCCGTGGTACCCGCCGTCCGCGCGTACCACGGGAACGCCGCCGCCACCGGCCGCCACGACGACGAACCCCGCCGCGAGCAGCGCGTCCACGGCGGGCGCGTCGAGGATCTCCAGCGGCTCCGGTGAGGCCACGACCCGGCGCCACCCCCTGGGGCCGAACGATCGCCAGGTCTGGCCGAGCGCGCCGAAGCGCTCGGCCTCGCGGGCGGAGAAGTAGCGGCCCACCGGTTTGGCCGGGTCGGCGAAGCCAGGGTCGGCGGCGTCCACCAGGGTGCGGGTCACGACCACCGCCACCTGCCGCTCGACATCTCGCGCGGCCAGGGCTCCCCGCAGGGCGCCCAGCACGAGGAACCCGATGGTGGCCTGGGTCTGCGCCCCGCACCAGTCCAGCGGCACCGGCGGTACGACCCGCGCGGCGAGCTGGTTCTTGATCAGCAGATTGCCGACCTGCGGGCCGTTGCCGTGGGTCAGCACGACCTGCGCGCCGCTCGCGACCAGGTCCGCGACGGGCTCGACCGCGACCTCGACGGCGTGCCGCTGGGCGTCCGGC
>DASQPY010000279.1:0-2225 GCA_035643735.1 Actinoallomurus sp.
GACTGCTGGAGGGGTCGGCGCTCCCGCTCGGGCCCGCCGAGGCCCCCGGGTCGGCCGAGACGCCCGGACTGGCCGGCGGTGTCCGTCCCGCGCTCTCGCTGGCCTCGATCGCCTTGGCCGCCGCCTGCCGCATCACCTCGACGCTCGGCCGGACGACGTGGAACTGCGGCGGCACGTACATCAGGCTGTTCACCTGGGCGCCCTGCTTCATCGATCCGGACAGCTTGACGAGCGCCGGCAGCATTGACGCCGGGATGTTCGTGGAGATCGTCTTCTTCGCCGCCTTGGCCAGCTTCTGAAAGCTCGTCAGCACCTTCTGCGGGTCGGCCTGCTCGGCGACGTCTTTCATCAGGCACTTCTGCCGGCCCATCCGGACGAAGTCGCTACTCGACGTGCGCGAACGTCCGAACCACAAGGCCTGCTTTCCGTTCAGCTTCCGGTTGCCGGCCTTCAGCACTCCGGTGGGCGCGCTTCCGTCCTCGGGGCCGCCGTAGGGAATGTCCTGGGCGATGTGGACCTTGACCCCGCCCATCGCGTCGATGATGTCGGCGAAACCGAACAGGTTGACCAGAACGTAGTAGTCGATGGGCTGGCCGATGAGGTAGGAGATCTCCTCGCGCACCAGCTCGGGCCCGCGACGGCCCTTGTCGAAGCCGGGAACGAGCGACTTGTCGTCCTCGGCGTCCTGGAACAGCTCGTTCAGCAGGCCCTCGTCGCCGGGCGACACTCCCGTGAACCCGTACGGCCACCGCTTGCGCAGCCGTGGGATCACCGTGAAGTGCTGCAGGTTCCGCGGCAGGCTGATCAGAACGGTGTCGCCGGTCCTGGTGTCGATGCTCGCGACCGTCATGCTGTCGGTCCGGATTCCGACGCGGTCGCCCGCTCCATCCCCGCCCAGCAGCAGGATGTTGACGCGCGGCTTGTCCTTCCACGGGTCCGCGACGTTGACGACCGGCGGGGGCGCCGCGTCGTCGCCGTGGAAGATCGTGCCGATCGTGTCGCGCAGCGTGTAGGTGTCGCGGGCCGCCCACACGAGCGGCGTGCACACCCCCATGACGAGCACGACGACCATACCGACGGCGAGAACCCTCGACGCGCCGCCCAGTCCCCGCGGCCGGACGACCAGGTAGGACCGGACCACGATGGCCGCCCACAGCAGGGCGAGCACGAGGATGCCGATGGTGATGCCGGCCAGCCAGTCGCGCTGGACGGCGACCTGCTGGAGGTCGTCGCGGAAGTCCAGCACCACGATGATGGCGCCGCCCAGCAGGAGCACGAGCAGGGCCATGAGAAGGAAGCCGGTGACACGGCGGCCGGCCACCAGATGGGCGACGCCCCAGACCACCGCCGAGGCGGCGGTCAGGCCGAGGGCATGCCAGAGCGAACCCTCCGGCTCATGACCAGGCCCGTCGTCCTGGCCGTCGCCGGCGGAGGCGTCGGCTCTGCGCCCCATATGCCCTCCCCTGTCCCGGATTGGGAGCATAGGTTCTCAACGTGTACGAGACGCATAAAAGAACCGTCCGGATCGCGAGGTGAACGGACCGGCACGGACGGTGACAATAGCGGATGTTCCGGGGAGGCGGTCATATCCTCCATGGACGCGAAGGTGTTACTACGCGCCACATGGTTTTTTGTCACCTTCTGCCCACCGTTTCGTGACCGCGGGGAGCCACTTGGAGTCCGCAGCGTTCGCTGCCTGAGTGCCGGTCTCCGGGCGGGTGCCATCATGGCGCGATGACCGCCGGTTTCTCCCTCACACGCTGGCCGGGAACGCTTCGGCCCTACCAGGTGACCGCGCTCGACCGGCTCGCGGCGGCGTGGGCGGGGGGACGCGGGCGTGCGTGGGTGGTGCTGCCTCCCGGCGCCGGCAAGACCCTCATCGGCCTGGAGGCCGCCCGGCGATTGGACCGCCGGATCGTCGTCCTGGTGCCGAACACCGCGATCCAGAACCAGTGGATCGCGCACTGGCGGACCTTCACGCCCGCGACCACGACGGCGGGCGCCGACCGGTCCCTCGGCACGGACGTCACGGTGCACACCTACCAGTCGCTCGCGGTCTTCGACCCGGAGGCGGAGACCGACGAGGAGGGACACACCCGCAGCCCGATGCGACGGCTGCACGCGAACGGCCGGGAGCTCATCGACCGGCTGGCCGGCGCCGGGCCGCTCACTCTCGTGCTCGACGAGTGCCACCACCTGCTCGACGTGTGGGGCCGGCTGGTCGC
>DASQPY010000280.1:0-6472 GCA_035643735.1 Actinoallomurus sp.
CCGCCGCGCCGAAGCCGAGCACGACGAAGCCCGCGGCGAAGTCCGAGCCGACCACACAGGCCAAAACAGGCCCACAGGCCAAAACGAGCGCTCAGGCCAAGGCGGGCCCGGCGAAGACGTCCGCCAAGCCCAAAGCGGCCGAAAAGGCGGCCGACAAGCCCGCCGCTCCCGCGAAGCCTCGGGCCAAGGCCGCGGCGGCCAAGGACCTGCCGGTGACCGACTACGACGAGGCCACGTTCGCCTCCGTACGTGCCCGCCTGCGTGGTCTGGACGCCCGGCAGGTCGGCGAGCTGCGCGACTACGAGCGCTCACACGCCGCACGCGCCGACTTCCTGCGCATGTACGAGAACCGCATCGCCAAGCTGAAGGGCGATCACTGACCCGGTCGCGGGCCCGTCGCGTGCGTCGTACAGGCACGGCGGCACGCCCGCCGGCCGGGGTCAGACGTGCACGGGCCGGTAGGCGGACAGCCAGTCGTTGAAGGTGACCGCGCGTTCGAGCGCGATCCGGTCCCGCTGGAGGCTGGAGTTGCCGACCGGGTGGCGCAGGGCCTCGCGTACGGCCTCGGTGTTCAGGTACGGCTGGATCGGTGCCGAGGGGTCCGTGAGGACCTCGCCCAGCTGCTTTCTGATGGCCTCTTCGTAGCTGGCGTTCTGGGTCGCCGGATACGGGCTCTTGACGCGCTGCACCACCGACTCCGGCAGTGCGTCCGCGACCGCGCCGCGCAGCAGGCTCTTCTCCCGCCCGTCATAGGTCTTGTACGACCAGGGCGTGTTGAAGACGTACTCCACGAGCCGGTGGTCGCAGTACGGCACACGCACCTCCAGGCCGACGGCCATACTCAGCCGGTCCTTGCGGTCGAGCAGGACCCGCACCATGCGGGTGAGGTGCAGGTAGCAGATCTCCCGCATGCGCCGCTCGTACGCGGAGACACCGGGCAGGTGAGGGACCTCGTCGAGCGCCTCGTGGTAGCGCTGGGACTGGTACTTCGCCGTGCGCGTGAGGAGATCCGTGTCGAGCAGGTCGCGGCCGTTGCTGAACGCCGTGGCGGCCCACGGGAACGTGTCGGCGTTCACCGTGGCCGGATCGTGGAACCAGCGGTAGCCGCCGAAGACCTCGTCGGCCGACTCGCCTGACAGGGCGACGGTGGAGTACCGGCGGATCTCCTCGAACAGCAGGAACAGCGAGGAGTCCATGTCGCCCAGCCCGGGCAGGTCGCGTGCGTGCAGCACCTTGTCCATGACCCGTGACGAGGCGAGCTGGGCGGTGCTCAGGACGACGTCGTTGTGCAACGAGCCGACGTGCTTGGCGACGTCGTGGACGTAGGGCGTGTCGGAGGTGTCGCGGAGCTCGTCCGGGATGAACCCTCCGGTCTCGTCGACGAAGTCGACCGCGAACGACCGCACGCTTTCGGGCCCCAGGGCCTGGTCGGCCAGCGCGGTCAGTGCGCTGGAGTCGAGGCCGCCGGACAGCAGCGTGCACAGTGGCACGTCGGAGATGAGCTGACGCTCCACGATGTCATCGAGCAGCTCGCGTACGTGCCGGACGGTCGTCGGGATGTCATCGGTGTGCTCACGTGCGGTCAGCGACCAGTAGGTGCGGTCCGTGCGCCCCTCGCGGGAGACGCGCACGGTGTGGCCGGGCTCGACCTCCCGCATGCCGCTGAAGATGGCGTGACCGGGCGTCTTCACCATGGTCAGCACCTCGCACAGGCCCTCGTCGTTGATCCGGGCGGTGAACATCGGGTTGGCCAGGATCGCCTTCGGCTCCGAGCCGAACAGCACGCCGTGGGGCGTGGGTGCGTAGTAGAGCGGCTTGATGCCCATGCGGTCGCGCGCCAGGAGCAGTTCTTCGGTACGCCGGTCCCAGATCGCGAAGGCGAACATGCCGTTGAGGCGGTCGACCAGCTCCGGGCCCCAGCGCAGGTACGCCTGCAGCACGACCTCGGTGTCGCTACGGGTACGGAAGCGGTGGCCGTGAGCCTCGAGTTCGCGGCGCAGTTCGCGGAAGTTGTAGGCCTCGCCGCTGTAGACGATGGTCGCCGGCCCCTCGCTCATGGGCTGCACGCCACCCGCGACGTCGATGACGGCGAGCCGCCGGTGCCCGAGCGCCACGTGCGGATCGGTCCACAGCCCCTCGTCATCGGGGCCGCGGAACCTCATCGTCCGCGTCATCGCCAGCGCGGCCTCCCGCTCCGCGGTGAGGTCGCGCTCATAGTCCACCCAGCCGGTTATGCCACACACAGATTCGTCCCCCCTCGTACGCTGAAGTCAGGCCCGACAAGACCCCTTGACCCCTGGTCGACCTTTGTTCAGGACAAACCGTCTCGGCCACCGGCCGGGACGGTAGGAAGGTCACAGACCGGCGAACAGCTTTTCCAGTGCGGGCAACGCGGCCTCGATCGAGGCACGCTCGGCGTCGTCCAGCATCGCCATGCGGCCGGCGAGGAAGCTGATCCGCTGCTCACGGCCCCGAAGGAGGCGTTCCCTGCCAACGGAGGTGAGCTCGGCGGTGACCACTCTCGCGTCTTCGGCGTCACGTCCACGCGTGACGAGCCCGTCGCGGGCGAGGCGGCCGATCTGACGTGTCATGGTCGGCAGCCGGACCCCATGCTCGGCGGCGAGATCGGACATCCGGCGCGAGCCGCCCTCCAACGAGCCCATCACGAACATCTGCTGTGTCGTGATGGACTGCGTGGCACTCGCGCGACGGAGCATCAGCACAATGTCGCGGATCTGCCGGTTGAATCGCTCGGCGAGCACGCGGGGATCGGACATGACCTTTCCTCATTCCAAGCTAGCAGAGCCCCCTTTAGCTGGGCTAACTACGGAGTGTGGGGTTCACCACACGCTCCGTCCAGTACGGCTCGCCGGAACCACCGGGCCGGTTTCCCCACCCGCCACTCGCAGCGGGCCCCGCCGCTCCTGGCTAGGCTGCGCGCATGGCGCTGGAGACCTCACCGGAGTCACCGACCCCGGTCCGTACTGTTCTGCAACTCGTCGGCGGCTGGGTCTCCAAGCTCGGCCGGATCTGGGTCGAGGGCCAGATCACGGAGCTGAACCGCCGCGCGGGCACGGTGTACTTCACCCTGCGCGACCCGGTGGCGAACGTCTCGGTACGCGTGGTGTGCCCGCGTACGGTGTGCGACGCCGGCGGCCCCGCGGTGATCGACGGGGCACGCGTCGTGGTGCACGCCAAGCCCGACTTCTACATCAACCGCGGCTCTTTCGCGCTGTCGGCGTTCGAGATCAGGCCGGTCGGCGTCGGCGAGCTGCTGGCCAGGCTGGAGCGCCTCAAGCAGCTCCTCGCCGCCGAGGGCGTCTTCAACGCCGAGCGCAAGCGGCCGCTGCCCTTCCTGCCCGGCACCATCGGGCTGATCTGCGGCCGCGACTCCGCCGCCGAACGCGACGTGCTGGACAACGCACGCCGCCGCTGGCCCGCCGTGCGCTTCAAGGTCGAGAACACCGCCGTCCAGGGCACCTACGCGGCGGGAGAGGTCATCGACGCGCTCGCCCGGCTCGACGCCGACCGCGACGTCGAGGTGATCATCATCGCCCGCGGCGGCGGATCGCTGGAGGACCTGCTGGCCTTCTCCGACGAGGCGCTCGTACGCGCGGTCGCGGCGGCCCGGACGCCGGTGGTCTCCGCGATCGGACACGAGCAGGACACGCCACTGCTCGACTACGTCGCCGACGTACGCGCCTCCACGCCCACCGACGCCGCGAAGAAGACCGTGCCCGACGTACGCGAGCAGCTCACCCTGGTCCGCCAGCTCCGCGATCGCGGACGGCGGTGCCTGTCCGGGAGGGTGGAGCGCGAGGTGCAGTGGCTGGTGGGAATCCGCTCACGGCCCGCTCTGGCCGATCCCGTGCGCGAGGTCGAACGCCAGGCCGAGGCGGTCGGCACGCTGCGCGACCGGGCCCGGCGGTGCCTCTCCTCGGCCCTCGACCGTGCCTCAGACGATCTCTCGCACACGCGCGGGCGGCTGGTGGCACTCTCCCCCGCCGCGACGCTCGAACGCGGCTACGCGGTCGTACAGCGCCCTGACGAGTCCGTCGTGGCCTCCGCCGGTGAGGTCCAGAAGGACGACGAGCTCCTGGTCCGCTTCCACGACGGCCGGATCACGGTGCGCGCGGACACGACCTGAGGGCGCATTACCAGAGAAGGGGCGGTGACCCCCTTCATTTGACGAATCGCCATAAACCCCCCGCCGTATCCGGCCATCCGGATAGGGTCTTGCGGACTCCGGCGACAGTGCGGTCGCCGGAGGCCCCTCGACACGTACGGCCCGCCGAAGGACTCTCTCGTGACCCAGCCTCCGCAGTACCAGCAACCCCAGCAGGGCCCCTACCAGCAGCAGCCGTACCAGCAAGGGGCACCACAGCAGTATCACCAGCCCGGTCAGTATCCCCAGCAGCAACAGCCCTACCCGCAGCAGTACGGCCAGCCGGGGTACGGCCAGCAGTACCAGCAGCCCCAGGGCCGGCAGCAGTACCAGCAGCCGTACCCGGGCGCCCCGCAGGGTTACCAGCAGCAGTACCAGGCGCCGCAGCAGCAGGCCGGCCACCCGCCACAGGGACAGGCCGCCTATCAGGCGCAGGGACAGCCCGGCTGCCGGATCTGCGGGAGCGGGCCGGCGGCACCGGCGACGTTCCGCGCGGTCGTGGGCGCGGTCTTCATGCACACGATCTGGACAACGCACGGCCCGTACTGCCGGGACTGCGGCCTGCACACGTTCCGCCGGCAGACGACCAAGAGCCTCACCGGCGGCTGGTGCAGCGTCGGGGCGATCATCTTGACCCCGATCTTCCTGCTGATGAACCTCGTCGCCCGTGGCAAGGTCGCGAACCTGCCCGCCCCGCAGCCGCGGATGGACGGCCGCGGGCAGGCGCCGCTGGACCCCGGTCCTCCGGTGTTCCAGCGTCCCGGCGCCTACGTCTACCCGGCGCTGTTCGGCCTGCTGGTGATCGCCGTCATCGTCTCCAACCTCAGCGCTTCCGGCTGAGCGTCGGGTCGGGATGGTCGGCGAAGCCGAGCTCGCGGTAGAGCGACATCCCGTCGGGGCTGGCGTTCAGATCGACCCGGCGTACACCGGTCTCGTCGAACCAGGCCACGAGCCCCCGCATGATCGCGCGCCCGTGGCCGCGGCCACGGCAGGCGGGATCGGTGACGACGCCGAACACGTGACCGACACGGCCGCCGGGGTTGTACGGGCTGGGCAGCCGCTGGTCGACGACGCCCATGCCACAGGCGGCCAGACCGGCGTCTCCGTCGATGACGAGGATCGTCATCGTGCCGGCGCGTAGTTGAGAGGTCAGCTCGGCGGCGCACCGCTCCCGCCATTCGCCGCCGGCCGGTGGCGCGCCCCACACGTCGCCGAGATCGGTGAACAGCAGCGCGCGCAGGCGTACGAGCTCGGGGATGTCGGCATGGGTGGCATCGCGCACTACGGACATGACGGCGATCCTAATGAGCGTGAGCGGGCCCGCCGTACCCGTAGGGTTGGGCATGTGACGGAGGAGAAACCCGAGCTTTCCTACGAGCAGGCGCGCGACGAGCTGACCGACGTCGTACGGCGCCTGGAGGCCGGCGGGCTCACGCTCGAGGAGTCGCTCACGCTGTGGCAGCGCGGCGAGAAGCTCGCCGGGATCTGCGAGGAGTGGCTCGAAGGCGCCCGCGCCAGGCTGGCCGCCGCGATGGCCGAACGCACCGAGCCGGGCTCCGAGCCCGCCGAGGGCGCGCCCTTCTGACGCGGGCCTACGTGGGAGTGGCGGCGGGCGACGCCTTCGCCTGCGGCCTGAGCGCGCCGGCCAGAACCGCGAGCTCGTCGTAGGACGCCGTGCCGGTGACCACGAGGGTGAGGCCGGGCAGGCGGCGGATCAGCGACCGCTGCTTCTTGTCCGGGCGGAAGGTCCGGTCCCAGGTGGCCCCGCCGATCTGGGACGTGCCGTCCGGGTGTCCCTGGCTCGTCATCCGGTCGACGAAGTTGCCGGCGCCGGCGGGTGTCTCGTTGCTCTCCTCGAGCGCCGCGTACTCCTTGCCCGGCGTGGAGAAGCCGAGGTGCCAGGAGATCGGGCCGCCCGGGTGGCCGCTCAGCCGGGTGCTGGTGGGGTACCACTGCGCCGGCAGGCCTTCGGGGGCCTGCACCTGGTACGGCGCGATGGCCATGAGACCGAACAGGTCGCTGTGGTAGTCGACGTGCGGGATGGCCCCCTCGTTGCGCCTGGGAGTGATCAGGATCACGAGTCCGACCACGACGAGGCAGGACAGCATCGCCATGCTGAAGCCGAACAGGCTCGACTTGAGCCTCCGGTAGAGCGAGGCGGAGACCACGATCGGTTCTCCCGGCTCCCGGGTCGCCGTGACGGTGGTGCCGGGTTCGTGCTCGCTCCGGTCGCTCGGCGTCTCGTCGCCGGCGGCCGGGACCGGCTCATGGCCTTCGCTCACGCGTGCTCTCCAGGCGCGAGATGAT
>DASQPY010000281.1:0-24606 GCA_035643735.1 Actinoallomurus sp.
AGATCAAGGGCTATGACCGGCTCCTCACGGCGTTCGCCCAGGTCGTGAGGGAGTAGCCGGACTGGCATTTGCGGCTCTACGGCGACGGAGCCAGCGGAACAAGCTCCGCCGGCTGGCTGGGGAGCTGGGCATCTACAACAACGTCACCTTCATGGGTAAGACCACCGACATCGAAGGCGCGTTCGCGAAGGCATCGCTCCATGTCATGAGCTCCCACATCGAGGGCTTCGCGATGACCATCGTGGAGGCGCTCGCCTGCGGGGTGCCGACGGTGAGCTTCGACTGCCCGCGAGGACCACGGCAGATCATCGACCACGAGCACAACGGCCTGCTCATCCCGGACGGTGACGTGGACGCCCTTGCCCGCGGCATCAGCGACCTCATCGAGGACGACACGCGACGGCGGCGGCTCGCGGCGAACGCGCTGACGTCCGCGGAGGCGTTCGGAATCGGGCGCATCGGCGCTCGCTGGGAGGCCCTGCTCACCGGGTTGATCGCCGCCAAGCGGCGTTCGGGCGGGTAGCCGCGCTCGACGCCCATTCGTCTGATGACGGCGGGTGCCCGAGGCGCCTCAGCCGCCGTACGAGCCGTCTCCTCCACCTGGCCACCAGGCCGGCGATGACATGGCCCGCCACGTCGATGGCGCACCAGCCCTCACAGGGAGAAGGCGGGTGATCGCTGGTCAGCTTGTGGAGGCGGCCGATATCTCCGCTCGGCCGCTCGGCCGGCGCCATGCCACGCCCGTACACCGTCATGCGTTCATAGGTCCGGGTGAGCCGAGTGGAGCCAGGTGAGCATGTCGGGCGGTGCCATCTGGGCTATGCGGGTGTTGTATGCGGTGGACTCTTCGTCGCTGAGGATTTCGCGTCCCGCGCCTGAGGTGCCCTGGCGGAAGAAGGCGGCGTTGCTCTTGAAAATCCCGTGGGCGGGAATGAGCGTGTCAGCGTTGCCCTTCATTTTCTCGAACGTGGCCGCCCGTACAAGCGCGGGCCAGGTATGTTCCGCAACGGCTATCCCGAGCTGCCCGGCGAGCCGGCGCATCTGGCCTTCGAGATCGGCGGACAGGTCGTCGTAGTGCACCAGCAGTACGTTCGGCTCGCCGCGCCTGGACCAGGCATCGGAAAGGTGCCACATGAGGCCCGGTAGCGAGTCGAGGTGCTCACGGGGATCGTCATCGCCGGCGATCCATCTGAGCAGCCAGTCGTGCAGCGGCTCGGGCGGCCGGGTCGGCTCGGGCTGGCCGGTGAGTTGCCGGACCCGCACGGGGTCGAGGTTGAGGCTCTGGTGGTAGAGCGACACAGCCATGTCGAGTGGATGCCGGGCCGTCACGATGTAGGTGGCGCGGGAGTCGAGGGGGATCCCGTCCAACGGCGTATGCGTCTTGATGAACCGCCGGTGCTTCTGTGCGGCAAGCCGGGCGTAAACCGTCTCGCGCGGCGCGGTCAGGTGATCCAGCCATGGCGAGAGTCGCCCGAGCGGAAACGGGAGCTCTGGCGTCTGGAAGATCAGCAGTGCGCAGATCATCTGCACCCACGTCGTCCCGGTCTTGGACCGGGTGCTGATAACGATGTCGCCGTTCCGGAACGGAAAACCGAGCCATCGGGCGCTGTCCTCATCGGGAGATTGATAGCGATATGGGGCGCTGGGCACCCGACGAGCCTAGCCTTACGCTTCCGTCCCGTTTCCAGCGGTGTCCAAATTGTGTAGTGATGGGCGGGTTTCTGCATTTATGATCTTGGTCCGTAGAACTGGTCAACCGCGCGATTCCGGTCTGCTGGGTGCCGCCTGCCCGTTGTGAGGTCCCCGTTCTTTGGTCGCTCGACGCATCGAGCTCGCGTGTAGAGAAGAGAAGGGGCGGAGTGAATCGCACAATGACGTGGAGGGTGGCCGTACGAGCCGCCGTGGTGGGGTTCGCGATCGCCATCGCCGGCCTCGCGGCGCCGGCGAACGCGGAGACCCACGGAGCTTCCAGCTGTCGTCCCCAGCTGGAGGCCCTGGAACTACCCGCCGGAAAGGTGTACTCCGGAGCGGAGGCGCACGGCACGGTCCGGCTGAGTTGTCCGGTACGCCGGGCGACCGCCGTCACGCTGGCGTCCGCCGACACCACCTGGGTGAGCGTTCCGGAGCAGGTCGTCGTTCCGGCGGGGAACAGCGAGGCCGACATCCCCATCGAGACGTACCAGCCGGACTATCTCTCCACCTCCTTCAGCGTCGCGCTCACGGTGAGGCTGGGACAGCAGGAGGTCAGTGGTTCCCTGGATCTCCAGCCCGGGCTGAAGTACCTCGTCGTGAGCTCCTCGGTGACGAGTGGCGACACGCTGGACGTGCAGATCGGGCTGAACGGCAGCGCGCCCGAGGGTGGGACGGTGGTGACGCTGGAGAGCGACAACGACGCCGTTCGGTTGCCTGCCACCATCACCACTCCCAGCGGGGCTCTGGGTGTCGCAGGCTCCTACGGAACGACCGTCCGCATCCCGCAGGACGCCGATGTCACGCTCACGGCCAGATTGCCCGGCCAGAGCAAGACCGCCACTGTCGCGCTGAAGGCGTGGACGTATGACCCCGGTGACTGGAGCCTGACCGGCCCGCAGATCGTCTACGGCGGTGGCTTCCTGTACGACATGGCTCTCAACCTGCCCGAACCCGTCCCTCACGGGGGCGTCGACGTCAGCTTCAGCTCGGACGACCCGCGGATCGACCTGCCGATCAGAACGAATGTCTCCGAAGGGACGAGCGGGACGCGGCATTTCCAGTTCTTCGTCCCGAACGATATCGACGGCGAAGCGACGATCAATGCACAGCTCGAGGGTGTCGGAACGCGTTCCTTCAGCACACGCGTTCTCTCGGGGCTGAAAGAGATCGAGTGGCCCTTCTCGCTGTACGGCGGCCAGTCGGCCGAAGTCACGCTTCACCTGGGCACCGTGACGAGCGAGCCGCTCACCGTCGAGCTGACCAGCAACGATCCGGTTCTCCACGTGCCCGAGGAGGTCACCGTGCCCGCTGGCAGCTCCTCGGTGACCTTCCCCGTCACGACCGACACCGTGGCCACTTCGGCATTCGTCACAGTGACCGCCGCACTGGGCGAGACCCGCCTCAGCAGCGACGTCTTCGTCGATCCCATGACCGAGTGACTTACGCCGGTCGTACAGTTCCGCCCCACGGCGCCTGCCCGAGGTGCCGTGGGGCGTTCCTGTTCCAAAAGCGCGAGTCCGATGTCAAACGACGGCGCTCGCTCGGACGTTGATCAGAGGTGGCCTGTGTTCGGGCTGTCGATGGCGTGACGATCGGAGACGACCCGGTGGTCGACGACCGGCATTGCGCATGGCCGATGTTATGGATGACGCGTACCGCGGTGACCAAAAGTAGGGAGGCAGGGACTCGTGTCAGGTGAGTCCCGACGATCGTATGGCTTTCGACATCGAGAACTACACGCGTACGTCTCGTGGGATCACTTGGGATGACCTTCCGCTGAGCGATTTTCGCGATCGTCCCCTGTCGCCGCGGGCGGTCTTGAGCCTGCGTTACATGTGCGACGTCGAGTACCACACGGTCTGTTATCTGCGCGACATGCTCGTCACGCCGTCACACCGGGATCCCGGTGTGACGGCGTTCATGACCATGTGGAACGTCGAGGAATTCTGGCACGGTGAGGCCCTCGCCGCGGTTCTCGACATGCATGCCGTCCGCGTCGGCCATGAGCACCTCACGGCCGTTCGCCGGAAGGGGGGCTGGCGTGACCGGCTGGACCCGATCAAACAGTCGCTTCTCGCCAATATCGTCGGGGACGACTTCGTCGCCGTCCATATGACGTGGGGCGCGGTCAATGAATGGTCGGCGATCACCGCGTACAAACGCCTTGCCGAACTCGAGGATCACCCGGTCCTGTCGGCCCTGCTGGAGCGGATCATCCGGCAGGAGGCCCGCCATGTCGCTTTCTACGCGACGCAGGCGCGTGATCGGCTGGCACGCAGCGAGAAGGCCCGGAGGCTGGCGCGGTTCGCCCTGCGGAGATTCTGGGCTCCGGTCGGATCAGGCGTCATGCCCGAGGCAGCCGTACGACACATGCTGCGACACCTCATGAGCGGACCCGACGGCCGCCAGGCGGCCCGCGGAATCGATGCACACCTTCAGAGACTGCCGGGCCTGGCGAACCTGCGCATCGTCGAAGCCTCACTCGACTCACGCGGCATCGTCTGACGGCGACCACGGCCACGCCCAAAGGGGCCCGCGCCGCCTCAGCCATGCCCGGATCGCCGCCGACCCGCTCGGTGAGCGGCGCCGCCAGTTCGGCGAGTCCGGACCCCCTTGACCTGCGGCTTCAGCTCACCGTGGACGTCGGTCCGCCGTGTCGCGTTCCCGGCGGACCGTGGCCTTCCTTCCTTTGATCGTGGTGCGTCGCAAGGCTTTGATCACCTGGTCGGCCGCGGACTCCGGAACCTCTACCAGCGAGAACCGGTCGGCGATGTCGATCGCACCGATGTCGCGCCCGGCCAGGCCTGACTCGCCGGCGATCGCGCCGACCAGGTCCTGTGGCCGGATCGCCGCACTGCGTCCGACGCCGACGAACAGGCGCGTCATGCCTTGGGCGGGGGCGCCCCCGCGCCGGTCTCGTCGTCCGGTGGCGCCTCGGCGATCTCGTCCCTCCCGCTCCGTCTTCTGGGCGATCTGCGGGATCTCCTCTTCGTCGGCCGCCGCCCCGCTGGACTCGTACGCCAGCTTCACCGCGGCGAGCGCCACCTCCATGACGTCGAACTCCTCGGCGAGGGGTTCGACCACGGCCAGGAAGTGCGTCAGGTCGTCCTCCAGGAGGCTCTCCCGCAGCGCGGCCCGGGTCAGCTCGAAGCGCCGCGCGCGTAGGTCGGCGACGGTCGGGACCTTCTCCACCGTTATCCGCTGTTTCGTCGCTCGCTCGATGGTCTTGAGCATCCGGTGCTCACGCGGTTCGGCCAGAGTGATGGCCACACCCTCGCGGCCGGCCCGGCCCACCCGGCCGATGCGGTGCACGTACGAGTCGGGCCCGGACGGAACGGTGTAGTTGACGACATGGGTGAGCTGGTCGATGTCGAGCCCGCGCGCGGCCACGTCGGTGGCGATGAGCAGTTCCGCCGTCCCGCTGCGCAGTCGCCCCATGACGCGGTCGCGCTGGTCCTGGCTCATACCACCGTGCAGTGCCTCGGCGCGGTAGCCGCGTCCGCTGAGAGTCTCCGCCAACTGGTCGACCTCCTCGCGGGTGCGGCAGAAGACGATCGCGGCCGTAGGTGCCTCCACGTCGAGCAGGCGTCCGAGGGCCGTCGGCTTGTGTGCCCGGGCCACCACGTACGCGCTCTGACGTACCAGCGGGGCCTCGCCTGGAGGCGCCTCCTCGCGGCCGATCTGAATCTGGACCGGGTCGTGGAGGTAGCGGCCCGTGAGCCCTTTGATACGAGGGGGCAACGTCGCCGAGAACAGCACGGTCCGGCGATCGTCAGGGGTCGCCCGCAGGATCTCCTCGATGTCCTCGGCGAATCCCATGTCGAGCATCTCGTCCGCCTCGTCCAGTACGACGGTCTCCATCTCCTGCGGACGAAGCGTTCCACGCCCGATATGGTCGAGCGCCCGTCCAGGCGTGGCGACCACGACGTCGACACCGCGCTCGAGCGCCTTCATCTGCCAGCCGATCGGCTGCCCGCCGTAGATGGGCAGGACGCGTACGCCCAGCCCGCGGCCGTAGCGGTGAAACGCCTGGGAGACCTGCACGGCCAGCTCCCGCGTGGGCACCAGGACCAGGGCCGCCGGTCCGGAACGCCGGCCGTCCCCGGACAGCTGCTGCACGATCGGCAGCGCGAACGCGGCCGTCTTCCCCGTTCCCGTGGCGGCCTGCCCGACCAGATCCCTCCCCTCCAGCAACGGTGGGATCGCTTCACGCTGGATGGGCGTGGGCTCCTCGTAGCCCAGATCGGACAGCGCGTTCAGGAGTTCCGGCCGCAGCCCCAGGTCTGCGAAGCTCGTCACGCCATCGGACACGTTCTCACTCACCGTTAACTCGTCTCTTCGGGAAGGCTTTCCTCTAGGCCTACACCCTCCGGCCGCCTCGATTCGCCACGCGCCGACCCGATGTCAGCGAAAAGCCAGGTGGATCGTGGTCTGCCCGACTCGCACCCGCCCCTGCTCACTCCTCTGAGCAGACGAAAGCCCCGAGCGCATCGCGCCCGAGGTCTTTCGACAGCATCCGGCTCCAGAGAGGTGCCGATCCTATGGCCTCCGGCCGAAGCCCCCGCACAAAGAGCAGGCCGACCGATGCGCGACGCCTCTGATGTCGCCGTGCAGGACCGGCACCGTCCCGGCCAAGGCCGCAGCGCCCGAGTCACCAGGCTCGGTGCGCACGGCCGGGATCACCTGGCCCGTACGTGCCGGCGGGTCAGCCCTCCTTACGTTCGTGGAGTTCCTGGGTGAGCGCCTGGACCGCGTGGGTCAGCAGGGCCACTTTCGTCTCCAGTTGCAGAATGCGTTCCTCGAGAAGTGCGGCCGACGGGGGGCGGAACCCGATGTCGATCTGCCGTGTCATCTCCCCTCCTCTCGTGCGTCATCGGATTCGTGCGTCATCGGATCTCGACATCCCAGGCGCCGACCGGCTACCCGTTCGGCAGTACCGGCTCGATCCGGTACAGGGCGGGCCGCTTCACCTGGGTCGCCGTCGCGGGGTGCCTCCGTCCGGCCACCGCGGCGACCAGGTCGTGTGCGGTGACCAGGCCGACCAGCCGCTGCTGGCCGTCGATCACCGTGACGCAGTCCTGCTCGGCGGCCAGCATCGCCCGTGCGGTGGCGGCGACCGAGTGGGACACGGTCACCTGGGGGACCGGACGGCGGTCCACGACCGTGCTGACCGGCATGCGCATCCGGTCGGGGCCCCCGCCGTCCCACACCGCGGCCATCGTCTCGGCGTCGAGGACACCGATGCAGTGCCCTTCGCCGCTGACCACCGGTACGTGGTGGTAACCGCCCTGGCGCATCAGCTCCCAGGCCATGAGCGTGGTCTCCTCGGCCGAGACCGTGAGCACCTCGGTGGACATCACGTCGGCGACGAGGCTCTCCTCAAAGCTCGTAGTCATCGTGTTGCCTCCAGGTAAGTCGGATGTATCCGCCGGCCGCTGACGTACTCGCCGCGGATGCGGATGAAGTAGCCGAGTCCTCCCGGCGCCCAGGACCGGAGGGGGAGTCGGGAAAGGCGTTCGATCTCGGTGGCGAGGCGGACGACTCGTGCCTCTCCGATCACGGTCACCGACCAGCCCGAGCGGCTGCCCGGCTCGAAGGCGTCTGCCTCGAAGGCGACGACCGCGCCCCGTGTACCCGAGGCCAGCTTCGAGTCGGGCGGCATCGAGATGATCACATCGTCTCCGTCGAAGACGAAGTGGACCGGCTGGATCGCGGGCAGCGCGCGATCGGTGAAGACCACCCGCCCAAGCGTCACGGACCGCATGAGCGCCAGGCAGTCATCGCGATCGAGGACCTCGAGCCCGTTCGCGTCGAGTCTCATGTCTCGATGCTGCCTCCGGCCCGATCGGCCGGTCAGGGGCGAAAGTCCCGGCCAGGACGGCATTTCTCCGCCTGGGGTCCCCGGCAAAGGACCCGCCCGGCCAAGGACTCCGCGTCGGGGACGCGGGTGACCGGGTACGACACCAGAGTGGGCCTGGGTCCTGGCTGAAATGCCGTGTGACCTGTTGTTTCATACTGAATTGAGCAGGTAGTGGACGCACCAGGACCGGAGGCATGTGCCGTGCCCCCTGACAGGCAGCCCGGGGAGGACCGCGCCCGCATGGTGCTGCCACAGTTGAGGCTGGATGATCTGCTCGCCGAGCTGCAGTCGCGGCTCGCGGCGGTGCTCGTCACCCGTGACCGGGTGCACGCGCTGCTGGAGGCGGTCGTCTCGATCGAGAGTGATCTCGAACTCGAGACCGTCCTGCGGCGGATCGTGGAGGCGGCCACGACCCTGGTCGACGCCCGGTACGGCGCCCTCGGGGTGATCGGGGAGGGTGACCGGCTGGCCCGGTTCGTCACCGTGGGCGTGACCGAGGAGGAGATCGCCGCGATCGGCCACTGGCCCACCGGCCACGGCATCCTCGGCCTGCTGATCAAGGAGCCCTCCTCGATACGCCTGGCCGACCTGTCCGCGCATCCGGCCTCCTTCGGCCTGCCCTACGCCCATCCGCCGATGCGGAGGTTCCTGGGAGTGCCGGTACGCGTGCGGGAGGAGGTGTTCGGCAACCTCTACCTGACCGAGAAGGCCGGCGGTGGGGAGTTCGACGAGGACGACGAGAACGTCGTCGCCGCGCTCGCCACGGCCGCCGGTGTCGCGATCGAGAACGCCCGTCTCTACCAGGATGCCCGGCAGCGAGAACGCTGGCGGGAGGCGTCCGCCGAGGTGTCCACCTCACTGCTGTCCGGTACCGCCCCCGCCGAGGTGCTCGCGCTGGTCGCACGGCGGGCCAGGGAGATCTGCGACGCCACGCTCGCCACGGTGGCGCTGGCCGAGGGGGAGGAACTGGTCGTGGAGGCGGCCGACGGAGAGCACGCAGGCCTCCTGTACGGCCGCCGTGTCGGCATTGACGACGTCCTGGCTCGCCCGGTGATCCGCGAGGGCGACTCGCTGATCCTCGCCGACGCCGCGAAGGCCGCGCATGATGTCGTGTCCCCGCCACCGGTGGTGATGGGCGCCGCCCTGATCGTTCCACTCGGCACGGGACCGGCCGTACGCGGTGTGCTCTGCGTCGCCAACGCGCCGGGTCGCCCGTCCTTCACCGAGTCCTCGCAGCGGTTGCTGGAGGCGTTCGCCGCCCAGGCCGCGGTGGCGCTGGAGCTCGCGGAGCGGCGCCGCGACGCCGAGCGCCTCGTCCTGCTGGAGGACCGCGACCGGATCGCCAAGGACCTGCACGACACGGTGATCCAGCGCCTGTTCGCCACCGCCATGACGCTGATGAGCGCGATCAAGATCACCCACAGCCCCGACGTCGCCGTACGGGTCCAGCGCGCCGTCGACGACCTGGACGAGACGATCCGGCAGATCCGCTCCACGATCTTCGCCCTGCAGGCCGCGCCGGGGGACATCCCGGCCCTGCGCAACCGGATCCTCGCGGTGACCGACGGGATCGCCGAGACACTGGGCTTCGCGCCCGCCGTACGGCTGGAGGGGCTCGTGGACACCACGGTGAGCGACGAGATCGGCGAGCAGCTGATCGCGGTGCTGCACGAGGCGCTCTCCAACGTCGTACGGCACGCCCATGCCCACCGTGTCGGCGTCTCGGTCCACGCGGGGGAGGACCTGGTGCTCATCGTCGAGGACGACGGCACCGGGATACCGCCGGGCGGGCGTCGCAGCGGTCTGCGCAACCTCGCCGACCGGGCCAGGAACCTCGGCGGGTCCTTCGAGACGCGGGACCGCGAGGGCGGGGGGAGCGTCCTGGAGTGGCGCGTCCCGCTGGTGGTCCCGCCCGGCTGACCTGGCGCGCCGTGGGAGGCGAGCGGCCCCGTACCTGGGGACCTTCGGCCCCTTCTTGTGGACCGGCCGTCGCCGCGACGCTGGGGGGAAGCAGGCTCGCGGCGGTCGGGGGTCACCGCCGCCTGCGCCGACCATGGAGGAGTGCACCATGATCCAACCGATCGTCGTCGGAACCGATGGCTCAGCCCGAGCCGACGTCGCGGTGGAGTGGGCCGCAGACGAGGCCACGCTCAGGCGGCGCCCGCTGCACATCGTGCACGCGGCGGAGCGCTGGGACTACGACGTGCCCTTTCACGCGGCGCCAGGGATGTGTGAGTCCCTCACGGTTACGGGGGAGCGCGTCCTGGCCGAGGCCGTCGAACGCGCCGCCAAAGCCCGCCCCGGCCTGCCCGTCACGACAGAACTGATCTTCGACTCGCCGGCGCGTGCGCTCCGGTCGCAGCGCCGCCGCGCCGATGAGATCATCGTCGGCCACCGCGGGCTCGGTGGCTTCACCGGCATGCTGCTCGGCTCCACGAGCCTTCGCGTCGCGGGCCACGTCCCCATACCCGTGATCGTCGTACGCGGTGAGGTGTGCGAACGCCGAGGCGAGGTCCTCGCCGGCGTGGACCTGTCCGAGGAGGTCACCCACGTGCTGCGGTACGCCTTCGAGGCGGCCGCGCTCCGTGGCGCGTGGGTCCGGGTGGTCCATGCCTGGCGGCTGCCCGCGACGGCGCTCGCCGTACGCGAGACCGCGGCCGTGACCCAGGAACGCCTCACCGACGTGATCGCGCCCTGGCGGACGGAGTTCCCCGACATCGGCGTGGTCGAGCAGACACCATGCGGCCACCCGGTCGGCGAACTCGCCGACCACTCGTCCCGCGCCGCCCTGCTCGTGGTCGGGTCACCGGAACGCGACCACGGGCCCTGCCTCGGCCCGGTCGCCCACGGCGTGATCCACCACGCCGACTGCCCGGTCGCCGTCGTACCGCCACCGGAGTGAGGGCGCCCGGCCTGGTGCCGTACGGGTGACGCCGCGCCGATCACGGTGGTGGGGACCGCGGTGGTCGGTTCGGTGTCCGGCCTCGGCCTCTCAGGGTGACGTGAGCCGCCAGCGCGTTCTCGACACCCGATCGGGGGTAGCGGCGGTGTCCGCCGGGCGTACGCAACGGCGCGAGCCTTCCCTCGCGCGCCCACTGGGCGACCGTCGAGGTACGGACGCCGAAGATGTCCGCCACCTCCCGTGGCCTGAGCAGCTCTTCGCCGGAGGAGTGGCGGCGCGTCGCGCTCAACGGGACGGGCCGCCGACGGGATGGCCGACGGCGGCGAGCCGGTGCTCGATCTGGGCGATCCGGGCACTCCCGATGCCGCTGATCTCGGCCAGACTGCCCGCCCGGGCGATCCGGAGGACGTCCGCCAGCGTCTCCGGCCGGGGGGACGACCGCAGTCCGCGTGCGAGTCCCAGCGGGGCGTAGACGCTGGGCGGCAGGCCGATCTTCGTGAACTTGGCGTCGAGCGGCATGACGGTCATGTCGCACTCCTTGCCGGGGTGAGGGGAGCTCGTCGTGGGGAACCGCGTCCCCGGGGGCCGGGGGGATCGCCCCGGGGACGCGGAGTCCGTCATCCCAGGGCCTGGCACCTGATCCAGCTGACGCCCGTGAACCGCGCGTCCGGCGGCGCGGCGGTCACGATCAGAACAGCCGTCATCAGAACAGCCGGACCGTGACGACTCGGGAGACCAACTCGACGGCACGGTCGATCTGGTCGGCGGGACACATCGGCCTTCCCCAGGACCACCACCACATCAGCACCCCATCCGCGTCCGGCCGCAAGGTGACCGTTTCGGCCATGCGCTCATTTCCGTCGGATGCGTTGATCTTGATTTTCCCGGCCGGTTCGACAACGGTGATGGCCAGACCGGCTTTTTCGCACGCCGCGACCATCCGTTCCATGATCTTTTCGGTATCTTGTTTCACGCTCTACAGATTGGCGCCCGCCCAGTACGCTGGGAATGCATAACGCGCGCAGCACGCAGGCACAAGAGCCGAATCGAGCCATGTACGGAGGGTGTACAGGTCCATGACGAGCGCACACATGACGGCACGCCAGTTCGTCGGTAAGGAGATCCGCCTCGCGCGCGAGGCGAAAGGCCTTAGTCGCGTCGAACTGGCGAAGAAGTTCCCCGTCTCGGAGTCACTCGTCCGCTGGTGGGAGTCCGGCCGCACCATGCCGACGGAACAATGCGTGGGAAGGCTCATCGCCATCCTGGACCTGCCCGAGATGATCCGGCATGTGCTGGACGATCTCGTCAGCAATGAGGTAGCCCCCGAATGGCTCGGAAAGTGGGTCACTCTGGAGAAGAGGGCAACCTCGTTGCTGAATTTCGCGCCACTCGTGATCCCTGGGATGCTACAGACAGAGGAATATGCGCGCGCTGTCCTACGCCTGGGTAAAGAGTCTCTACTCGATCTGGAAGAGAGAGTAAGTGACCGACTGCAACGACGACAGGTCTTAACGCGCGAAGATCCACCGTTGTATCATGTGATACTCGATGAGGCGGTGATCAGACGGCCGGTCGGTGGCCCAAAGGTCATGCATGATCAGTTGATGCATGTGTTAGACCAAGCCGTGCAGGCAGAGATGATCATCATTCAGGTCATCCCTTTCCGTGTCTGAGCACATGCTGGATTTGCTGGCGGAGCGATGGTCATCGCGAGCCTCGATGGCATGGAGGCCGCCTACGTGGACAACGCACTACGTGGAGACGTGGTCGAGAAGCCGGACGACGTCGCAGTCATCCGTAGGCTGTGGCAGAAGTTGAGTGCCAAGGCACTCCTGGAAGACGAATCAGCCGAACTCATCAGGGAAGCAGCGGAGAAATGGGTAAATTGAACTGGCGGAAATCCAGCCGCAGCACGAACAACGGCGGCGAGTGCGTCGAGGTGTCCGTTGTCGAAGAGAGTGACGAGTAGGCACCACCGCGATTGAGGTCCCCGCAGGCGAAGGCCTCGTGACGTGAGTCAGTCGACCATGTCCACCAGGTCGGCGATCGAGTCGGCGATGCGTGACGGCTTGAACGGGAAGCGGTCGACGTCGTTCGGCTGAGTCACGCCGGTCAGGACCAGGATCGTGTAGAGCCCCGCCTCCATGCCCGACACGACGTCGGTGTCCATCCGGTCGCCGATCATCGCGGTCGTCTCGCTGTGGCCGCCGACGGTGTTGAGCGCGCTGCGCATCATCAGTGGGTTCGGCTTGCCGACGAAGTAGGGCGTCACGTTGGTCGCCTTGGTGATCAGTGCGGCCACCGCGCCGGTGGCCGGCAGCGAACCCTCGGCCGACGGGCCGACCGGGTCGGGATTGGTGGCGATGAACCGGGCGCCATCGTCGATCAGGCGGATCGCGCGGGTGATCGACGTGAAGCTGTACGTGCGCGTCTCGCCCAGCACGACGTAGTCCGGGTCGATGTCGGTCAGGACGTACCCCACCCCGTGCAGCGCCGTCGTCAGGCCGGACTCGCCCAGGACGAACGCCGAGCCGCGCGGGCGCTGGTCGTTGAGGAACTGGGCGGTGGCCAGGGCCGAGGTGTAGATCGCGTCGGCGGGCACGTCCAGGCCGGCGGCCCGCAACCGTACGTGCAGGTCTCCCGGCGTGTAGATCGAATTGTTCGTGAGCACCAGGAACCGCTTGCCGGCCTCGGTCAGCCGGGCGAGGAACTCCCTGGCTCCGGGCACCGGCCGGCCCTCATGGACGAGGACCCCGTCCATGTCGGTCAACCAACATTCGATCTGCTTCCGCTCGCTCATGCGCCCAGCATCCCGCAATGATGTGAACGGCGTGTACTCCGGGGTTACAGCGTGAGTTCGAACCAGACCGCCTTGCCGGCCGCGGTGTGGCTGGCGCCCCAGCGATGGGACAACTGGCTGACCAGGTAGATGCCGCGTCCGCCCTCGTCGTTGTCGCCGGGTTCGCGCAGTACGGGCAGGTTGTGGTCGTCGTCGGTGACCTCGCACATGAGCGTCTCGGTACGCAGGAGCCGCATCGTGATCGGCCGCGTGGCGTAGCGGATGGCGTTGGTGACGAGTTCGGTCGCCAGCAGCGACGCGGCGTCGACCTGTGCGTCCAGGCCCCAGCCGGCGAGCGTCGAGGCGATCAGCCCGCGCACGTGGCGTGCCGCCTCCGCGTGAGGGCGCATGGTCCAGTGGGCGACGCTGGCGTTCGGGATGCCGTCGAGGCGCGCGATGAGGAGGGCGACGTCGTCCTCGCGCTCGTCGGTGTGCAGGGCGCGCAGGACGTTCTCGCACAGGTCGTCCGGGGTGGCGGCGGACGTGGTCAGGCTTTCGCACAGGGCGTCGAGCCCCTCGGTGATGTCGTGGTCGCGCGACTCGACCAGGCCGTCGGTGCACAGCGCGATCAGGCCGCCGTCCGGCGTCGGGACCTGGATCGTCTGGAACGACACATTGCCGACGCCGAGCGGGACCCCGGCCGGGACCGGGACGAGCTCGACGGAGCCGTCGGGGGAGACGAGCACGGGCGGGACGTGCCCGGCGTTCGCGATGGAGCAGCGCCGGGCGACCGGGTCGTACACGCAGTACACACAGGTCGCGAGGTACTGCTCGCTGTACTGCCCGACGGTGTCCTCGAAGAGCCGGTCCAGGTGGCGCAGGACCTGGTCGGGGGGCGGGTCGAGGGCGGCGAGGGTGCGCACCGCCGTACGCAGCTGGCCCATGGTCGCGGCGGAGTGCACGCCGTGCCCCATCACGTCGCCCACCACGAGTGCGACGCGGCTGCCGGGCAGCGGGATCGCGTCGAACCAGTCACCCCCGACCTGGGCGGCCCGGTTGCCCGGCAGGTAGCGGTAGGCGATCTCGACGCCGGCCAGCTGCGGCGGATGCTTGGGCAGCATGCTGCGCTGGAGCGCGTCGGCCACGTGCGCCTCCCGCTGGTAGAGCAGTGCCTTGTGGGAGCCGAGGGCCGCCTGGTCGGCCATGAGTGTGGCGGTCAGCACGTCGATCTCGTCGAAGCCGGGCCGCTGGGCGCCGCGCAGGAGCACCGCGAACCCGAGCATGTGCTGACCCGCCCGCAGCGGCGTCACCAGAAGCGAGCCGGGCGGATCGGCGGGCAGCAGGCAGTCGAGGTCCGCACGCTCGCGGTCCGGGCCCGGCCACATGACCAGTTGCCCGGTGGCCATCGTCATGGCGAACGGTCCGGTCAGGTCGCACACGGCGACCTTGCCGGCGAGCGGGTGGCCGCTCAGCCGGGCGTCCTCGGCGATCGCGACCTGGCGGAGGTCGCCATCGCGCGGCGCACCCGGCAGCTGGGGAGGTTCGCCGTCCGTGAGGACCATCTCGTACAGGTACGCCGCGGCGAGGTCGGCGATGCGAGGCACGGCCGTGTCACACAGCGCGCTGACGACCTGGGTGAGCTCGAGGTCGCCGCCGATGCGCACCGTCGCGGCGTGCAGGAAGGCGAGGTGCTCGTGTACCTCGGCGGACTCGGCCCGCTCCTGACCGCGCCACCTCACCGACGGCCGTCACGGCGGCAGAACAGGAACAGCTGCACCTCGGGGGTGAGGTCGGCGCTGGCCGGGGCGTACGACAGGTGCCGTAGCTCGATGAGCTCGAAGCCGGCCTCGGTCACGAGGGCACGTAGCTCGTCCCGTACGTAGCCGGTGACGCGTACCGGACTGCCGAGGAAGTCGATGGGGGTGTCGTCGAGATCGGCCTCCACCATGCCGAGCAGAAAATACCCATTCGGTTCGAGCAGATCGTGGATTTTGGTCAGAACAGAAGGGATGTCGGTCCGGGGAAGCATCAGCAACGAGAAGAATGCGACTATTGCCGCAAATACCCCTAAAGACGGATCCAGGTCGGCGATGTCATCGTGGCGGAATTCCGCCTCAGGAACCTCGCGGCGGGCCAGCCGGAGCATCTCCTCGGAGATGTCGACACCGGTCACCTTGTGGCCGGCGTCGGCGAACTGACGGGCCGTGGGAATGCCCGTGCCGCACCCGGCGTCGAGCACCCGCGAGCCCGACGGCAGTCGCTCGATGAGCCACGAACCGGCGGTGACCTGCCCGTCCTTGTGCGGGAACGCCTCGTCGTAGTGCTCGCCGATCCGATCGAAGGCCCAGGCCTGCATGGCCCGCCGATCGGCACGGGAGCGTACGACATCGTGGTCCATGGCCATCACACCGTCCTTCCCCCGCTCATCAGGTACGCCTGAGCGCGGAGCCCATTCAACACGGATTCCGCCTCAACCTCCGCAGAAATCCGGTTACAAGCATTGGCAGAATTCGTATCCATTGGCGGGAGGCGAGGAGGATGATCCTACGGGCCGCAAACGACACCTACCGAGAAGGTAAGGGCTTTCGCGGCATTTGCCCACCCCGGTATGCCGGGGGCGGTCCGTACGCCGTCGGTCACTTGCGGTTGATGATCCGCAGGACGCGCTGGATGCCTCGCGGCGGCGGAGGGCCGAACGGCGCGGCCAGGCGGGTACGCGCGGGGCGCCCGCGCAGCGTCACCGTGTTGCCCAGGCGCCAGTGCGCGGCCTCGGCCGGCTGTGCGGCGGCGACGACCATGGCGGAGGCGAGAAGGCGTTCGTTGGTCGACTTGGCGAGGTCGCTGAGCCGGGCCGCCTCGTTGACCGGGTCGCCGATGACGGTGTACTCCAGCCGCTCCTCCGCGCCGATGTGGCCGGCGACCACCTGGCCCGACGAGACCCCGATCCCGGCCAGGAGCTGGGGCAGCTCGGCCTGCAGCCGCCGGGAGAGCTTGCGCGCGGCGGCGAGGGCCTGCCCCGCCGGGTCCTCCAGCGGCTGCGGCGCACCGAAGATCGCCAGCGCCGCGTCGCCCTGGAACTTGTTGATCAGACCGCCGTGCGCCGACACGACGTCGACCACGATGCCGAAGTACGCGTTGAGCAGGGCGACGACCTCCCCGGGCGGACGCGTGGCGGCCAGGCGGGTCGAGCCTTGGAGGTCGGCGAAGATCACGGCGGCCTCACAGACCTCGCCGCCGAGCGCGACGCCGTGCTCCAGCGCGTGCCGGGCGACGTCCTCACCGACATGCCGGCCGAACAGGTCCCGTACGCGCTCGTTCTCGCGCAGGCCGTCCACCATGTGGTTGAACCCGGCCTGGAGCCCGCCCAGCTCGCTCGCGTCGTACACGGGCACGGTCGCGCCGAGGTCACCGCGTTCGATCCGGGCGAGCCCCTCGCGTACCGACCGCACGGGGTCGGCGACCGAACGCGCGGCGATGTAGGTGATCTGGAACCCCACCAGCAGCGCGACCCCGCCGAGCACCAGGATCGTGACCGCGAGCTGGGTGAGTGACATCCCGGTCACCACGAGCGCGGCGATCGCGGTGATGACCAGCCCGAGCAGCGGCACGGCGGTACCGAGGGCCCAGGCGAGCATCGTCCGCGGCGTGATGCCGAACCACCCGTCGTGCGTGGCCGCCCGCGCCGCCATCACCACCGCCGCGATCGGCCGCAGCAGCCGCTCGGCGAGCAGGTAGACGACCGCGCAGGTGGTGATCGCGCCGAGCAGCGTGATCATGCTCACCTTGAGCGCGAGCAGAGGGGAGAAGGCCAGATCGATGGCCGCCCAGGCGACGGCCCCGAACCCCCAGAGCGTCGCCTGCATGGCCATGAGCCGCAGCGGCCCGCGCAGCACCGCTCGGCGTTCGGCCTCGCTGGGGTCGCGTTCGTGCCCGGCGAAGTTCCGCATGGGCCGGAACAGCCGCATCCCCCAGGCGACCCCGATCGGCGCCCCGAAGACGACGTAGGAGGAGAAGACCACCATGTTGGTCAGCCGGATCTTCTCCGGATCGGACAGTCCGGGCGGGTCGGGCATCACGAAGGTGGAGAACAGCAGGACGAACAGGGCACCACTGAGATTGGCGCCGCCGACCGCGAAGATGAGGAGCCATCGCGTACGGCGCTCGAGTACGGCACGGGAGGCACCGTCCGGACCATCGAGCCACGCCCGGAGCCCCCCGGCCAGCGTCCTGCCGGCCACCGTCATCCCTCCCCGTCCCGGCACATCAGGGACACCAGTGTTACCGAAACCTGGCAGCCGGGTAACGCCCCCTGCCCGATTGGCTTGCGCAGCCCCTTGCCGGGATGCGGCGCCGATGCTACGAGAAGGCCGCCTTCGGCTGGAGCGAAGCGAGCCCGGGACGGCCCTCGTGGGTTGGCGGTGGTGTGGGTCGGATTGCGCCGAGGCTTGGTGGTGCGGCTCGGCTGGGGTGGACGTGCGGTGGCCGCGTCGGCTCAGGGGTGAACTTACAACGTAAAGGCGGGCGGCTGGATGTCAGAACTCCACCATCGCGGGTCTCGGACGTTCGCGTCCCGACCTGTTCTCCCGTCGCCGGCCGGTGCCCGGCCGGGCGACCCGGGTGAGCGTCGGCTGGTGCGGTGCGAGCGGCAGCAGCGACTCGATCTCCGGAGTAGCGGCCCCGGCCTGGAGTAGTGGCCCCGGCCTGGGAGTAGTGGCCCCGGCCTGGAGTGGCGGCCCGCCACCTCACGCCGTGCACCGCCGACTGTGTCGCGGTGCTCGTCGGCGGTAGACGGCGGTAACTCCGCCCGAACCGGCTCGCCCGTTGGCCGTTCGGTTGTTGGTCAAGGGCCGAGGCGTCGCGGCGGGCCGAGGTCAGGGCCCGTACCGCCACCTCGGCCACGTCCCGCGGGTCGATGACGCCCTGCGTGCCGGTTCCCATCGGGTTCGGGACCGGTGCACCGGAACGGATCGCATCGGCCCACCCCAGAGCGCTGGAGGCGAAACCGGAAGGCCGCAGCACCGTCCACGCCAAGCCGCTCCACCGCACCGCCCGCTCCCCGGGGAGCCGGAGGTGCTGCCGCGCGGCTGACGAGACGACGAGGCTGCCTGTGGCCACGGGTCGGTCAGGAGGCGGTGCCCACCTGGTTTCGCGGGCGGGCGCCCAGCAGGGCAAGGCAGTTCGACCATACGGCGTTGAGGCGGCCGGTGTCGTTGTACAGCTTCGCGAAGAGCGCCTGGCCCTCGAGTTGGGCGACGACGGCACGAGCCGCCTCGGTGCTGTCGGCCACCGTGGCGTCCCCGCGGTCGCGCGCCTCGTCGATGACGGACTTCACCATGTCGACCTGGGCGTCGAAGATCTCCTGTAGGCGGACGCGGATCGGCTCGGTCTGGTTGCTCAGCTCCAGTGCGAGGTTGCCGAACAGGCAGCCGGAGACCGTACCGCAGGTCTGCTGCCGGGCATGCTGGGCGGCCTCAGTCGCCTCGAACAGCCGGCGGATGCGGTCCAGTGGCTCGCCGTCGCCGTCCAGGATCGCTGTCCACTCGTCGCGTTGCCCGGTCCATTGCTCGTCGATGACCGCGAGGGCCATGGCTTCCTTGGACTCGAAGAAGTAGTAGAAACTACCTTTCGGGACACCGGCTGCCTTGCAGATCTCGGCCACCCCCAGCGCGGAGTAGCCGCGCAGCTCGATCAGCCGCTGCGCGGCCGTGAGGATCTTCTCGCTGGCGTCACTCGTCCGTCCCATACGCCAAGTGTACGACCGGTCATCTATTTCTATAATAGACCGGTCGTCTACAGGCCGACAGTCATGAGTCACCCGATGTCACAGGTTCTGAGCCAGTGGAAGGCGGCGTTCGACGGCCACCGGCCGGCCGCGATGGCCGAACTGTTCGCCGACGGCGCGCTGTTTCAGGGTTTCGGCCCGGAGCCGACGTCCGGCCGGGACGTCATGCGTGCCTATTACGCGGCCGTCCCGGCCGACCTGACCGCGGAGGTGGAGATCCTGCACACCTACACCGTCGGTGAGACGGTGGCGGGCGGCTTCGCCGACGTCGCGTTCCGCGGCGATGACGGATATGAGGTGCCGGTGCACCTCTCCCTTGTCCTGGTGCGGGACGGTGACACGTGGCGCATCCAGCAGTACCACGTGTCGCGGATCATCACCGAGCGGTGCGGACGCGCACTGGTGCCCGGCTCCGGGGCCCGAGGGGGGCCGGGAGCCGGGCACCGCCATGCCGGGCGGCCGGCGGTGACGGCCTGCGAACGTGGTCGACGTCGTTACGTCCTGGTTTGTTCGATCTGGATTGACGGATACTCGACCGGTCGTCTAAGTTACTAGTCGACCGGTCTACTAAAGCTAGAAGGGCATCTCATGAGCACTCAGGGGCAGAGGGTCGCGATCATTACCGGGGCCTCGCAGGGCATCGGCGCCGGCCTGGTCGAGGCCTACCGCAAGCTCGGCCACGCGGTCGTCGCCACCTCGCGCACCATCCCCCCCGCCGACGACGCGGGCGTCCTCGCGGTCCAGGGCGACATCGCCGACCCGGCCACCGCCGAACGGGTGATCTCCGCGGCCGTCGAGCGGTTCGGCCGCGTCGACACCCTGGTCAACAACGCGGGCGTCTACGTCGCCAAGCCGTTCACCGACTACACCGCCGAGGACTACACCACCGTCACCGGGATCAACCTGACCGGGTTCTTCCGCCTCACCCAGCTCGCCGTCGGCCAGATGCTCGCCCAGGGCGGCGGGCACATCGTCAACATCACCGCCAGCATCGTCGACAACCCCGACTCCCGAGTCCCGTCCGTCCTCGCCGCGCTGACCAAGGGCGGCCTGCAGTCCGCCACCAAGTCCCTCGCCATCGAGTACGCCACTCGCGGCATCCGGGCCAACGCCGTCTCTCCGGGCACCACCCGCAGCCCGATGCACGACCCGCAGACCCACCAGTTCCTCGCCGGCCTGCAGCCCGTCGGCCGCATGGGCGAGATCCACGACATCGTCGAGGCGGTCGTCTACCTGGAGAACGCGCCGTTCGTCACCGGCGAGATCCTCCACGTGGACGGCGGCATGAGCGCCGGCCACTGACCACGCCCACCCACTCCTTCCGGGAGCACCACCATGAACCAGAACACCGCGGACAACGAGACGATCCTGCGCGGCGTCCTCGACGGCTGGAAGGCCGCCGTCGACAAGCACCAGCCCGACCAGGTGGCCGCCCGCTTCACCGACGACGCCATCTTCCAAGGAATGCACCCCTACAGCGTCGGACGTCCCGGCATCGCGGCCTACTACGACTCCCAGCCCCCCGGCCTGACCGCCGAGTACCGGGTCCTGGAGACCAGGCGCCTCTCCGACGACCTCGTCCTCGGATACCTGAGCGTCGACTTCTCCTTCACCGACCGCCCCACGATCAACGTCTACCTCAGCATCCTGCTGAAACGGACCGGAACCGGCTGGGCCATCGCCTTCTACCAGGTCTCCAAGCTCGACCAGGACACCACCGGGGAAGACCCCGACGGCCAGTAGCGGCCGAGACCGGACATCGAACCAGCGGCTGGCCGGGCCCGGTGAAAGGACCCCATGGTGCCGTACGCGGTACGGAACGGGCAGCGACCAGTCAAGGGGCTTGAGCAGTTGCACCTGGTGACTCTCGGCGCCGAGTTGCGCGTACGCGGCGTCGGGCTGCGCGTCATCGAGCAGGGCATCGATACCGCCACCATGGACGGAGCACGCGGTCGCCAGGTATGCGTCGACGCTGCGCGCGGGGGCCTGGAGTGGTGGCCCGGCCCCGGAGTAGGACCGGATGGTCACGTGCGCTGGATCGTGGCAGGTGGTGGAGACCGAGACCGGTGCCCCCAAGGCCGCGCGGTACTGCCGTCCCCAAAGGCGCGTGAGCCTGCCGTCCCCAAAATCGTCTGGCACTGCCGGTCTCCCAAAGTCGCGCGGCACTGCCTGCGCGTGGCGCTGAGGGTGTCGTTCCGTACGTATCGGCCACCCGTAACGGGCGTCTGGATCCCCGGGGCGTTCGCCTGCCCTGCCGCACTTCGCCTTCCACGCTTCCCCCTACGGGCCGGGCGGCGTCGGCGTTTGGGGGCGTGGGAGCGTTGGGGGATGACGGTCATGCGGCGGATGGGGCTGGGGCTGGCGGCGCTCGGGCGGCCCGCGTACATCAACGTGGGGCGGGACGGTGAGTTGCCGGCCGAGCGGACGGTCGAGGCGATGCGGGCGGCGACCTGGCGTGTGCTGGACGCCGCGTACGCCGCCGGGGTGCGCTGGGTGGACGCGGCGCGTTCGTACGGGCGTTCGGAGGAGTTCCTTGCCGGGTGGCTGGAGGAGCGCCGGCCCTCCGGCATCACCGTCTCCAGCAAGTGGGGGTACACCTACGTCGGTGGCTGGCGGCTCGACGCCGACGTGCACGAGGTCAAGGACCACTCACTCGCGCGGTTCGAGGCGCAGCTCGCCGAGACCCGGGGGCTGCTGGGCGCGCACCTCGACGTCTACCAGGTGCACTCGCTCACGCCCGACAGCCCGTTGTTCGGCGACGCGGCACTGCAGGATGCCATCGCGGCGCTGGCCGATGACGGCGTACGGGTCGGGTTCTCCACCTCCGGACCGGCTCAGGCCGACACCGTCCGCCGGGCGCTCGAGTTGGAGGTCGGCGGGCGGCGGCTGTTCACGACCGTCCAGTCGACCTGGAACCTCCTGGAGCCCTCCGTCGCCGCCGCCCTCGCCGAGGCCCATGACGGCGGTGCGCACGTCCTCGTCAAAGAGGCGCTCGCCAACGGGCGGCTGGCGGCCGATCCACCGGCGCCGCTGCGGCGTGCGGCGGAGCGGCACGGTGCCGGAGCGGACACGGTCGCGCTCGCCGCGGCGCTCGCCCAGCCCTGGGCGGACACCGTCCTCTCAGGGGCGGTCAGCGTCGCTCAACTGGACAGCAACCTCCAAGCAGAGGCACTCATCCTGGACAGGCATGAACTGGACGAACTGGGTCGTTCGGCGACCTCGCCGGACGAATACTGGAGGGACCGCGCGGCTCTGACTTGGAACTGAATCCGATTCGGTCAAGGCCGCCACGACTCGGCCGGAAATGATTCGTCGGTTGTGGCGGCACCTTCCAGGAGGTGTAAGCGCAGGACAGGCGCTATACCGAGCGGTATCCGCGTGTTGCGGAGTGTCAAGATCGCCTCGATTCGTCCGCCGAATGGCGGGACATGGTCGTTTGTATACGCGAATATGACTATCTGCACCCGACCGAATCCGCACCGGCCGGGGCCAGTGAGACGAGGGACACCCGTTGTCGAAGCGACGCCGCACGGAAGGCTCGGTGCATGGGCACGTCTGATGTCAGGGGAGCCATCCTGGCGGCGATGGCGACCATCATCTACTACCTGGGCTTCATCGTCTTCCGGGTCTCGGCGACCCGGATGCCCGTACTCCGTGGCACTCGACCGCTCCAGCTCGTCAGATACACCTACACCAGCTGGCTGTGGCTCACCGGCGTGCTCATCGTGCTGTCCGGTGTGGTCATCCAGGCCGAGGCGCTGACGATGCTGCCGCTCAGCCTCGCCGTGCCGATCTTCGTCGCCAGCCTCGCCTTCATCCTTTTCTACGCGGGTGTCTTCTTCCGGGAACGGCTCACCGCCAGAGAGTGGCTCAGCACCGGTCTTTTCGGCCTGGCGACCGCGTTCATCGGGGTCTCCAACGGCGACCGCCAGGTCATGACCGACTATGTCGCCGGTCCAGTCATCCTGGCCGCAGTCGTGATACCCGGCGTAGTGATCACCGTGGTCGTCCTGGTCGGTGGGGACGTCCGCGCGTTCGGACGTCACGCGCGACCGCTGGCCGGGGTCGCGTACGGGTTCGGCACGGGGGTCAGCCTGGGCATCTCCGAGCTCTCCATCAAGGGCGTCGCGACCATCTACAGCAACGACGGCTTCTCCGCCGCCGCGCACAGTCCCTACCCCTATGTGGCGATCGGGATAGCGGTGTTCGGCCTGGCCCAGCTGCAGATCGGCCTGCAGCGCTGCCGGATCTCGATCGTGGCGACGGTCCTGACGGTGGCGGCCAAGACCGAACTCGCGTTGTTCGGCCCGCTGCTCTTCAAGGAGCCCTGGCCCACCGACCGCCTGATGCTCGTCTTGCGGCTCAGTGGGTTCGGCCTGGCCCTCCTCGCCCTCATCATGTTCCCCAGACACGAGACGGCGCAGGAAACGTCCGGCGCCCCGCTGCTGCACCTGCAACCCGGCCTGACCCCCCGGCGCGAACGCGCCTGACCCCCGGCGCGGACGCCCCTGACCCTCCGGCGAGGCGGGAAGGCGCCTGGCGTGCGGAAGCGGGCGCACGGCGGGCTCAGTGTCCCCGGAACGCCTCCTCCAGCCACCAGGACGGGCGTCCCGTCGTCACCTTGGCGTGGACGAGCAGTGGGCTGTCGCGGGGGCCGGACAGCCAGTCCGAGACCGATGCCAGATCCTCCCGGCGCCGCACGGTGATCGCCGAGCATCCGAACCCCCGGCCGATCTGCGCGATGTCGGCCGGCGGGAACCGGACCGTGTCGAGCGGATGCCCGTCCGGGCCGAAGTGGTGGACCTCCGCTCCGTACGCCTCATCGTCATAGACCACGATGAGCAGCCCCAGCCCCAGCCGTACGGCCGTCTCCAGCTCGGCGACGCCCATCAGCGCGCCGCCGTCGCCCAGCGCGGCCACCGTCAGCCGGTCGGGGCGGGCGACCGCCGCGCCAATGGCGGTGGCCAGCCCCAGCCCGATCGACTGGTACGCCTGCGTGAACACCAGCCCGCCGTCGGGCACCTCGAGGTACATCGCCGGGTAGCCCATGAAGTTGCCCGAATCGACCGCGACCGTGCGCGGCGCCGGCAGCAGGTCGTCCAGGGCGATCGACAGCGTCCGCGGATCGATCGTGGAACCGTCCGAGTCGTCCTCGTACGGAACGTCACGCCACCGCACCTCGCGGGCGAGCCGTGCCGCCAGCTCGGGGGAGCGGGCGCCGGGGGACGAGTGGCCGCGCCGGGCCAGCTCCGCATCGACGGCCAGCGCGGTCCCCGCGACGTCACCCACCAGGCCGAGGTCGATCGGACGGTTGGCGCCGAGCGCGTCGGTGTCCAGGTCGACCTGGACGACCGTCGTGCCCTCGCCGACCAGCGCGCCGTGGCGGAGCGTCCACATGTTGAGCGAGCACCCCCACCCGACGAGCACGTCGGCGCCGCGGACCAGCTCGGCCGTCACCGGCGAGGCGAAGCCGCCGCTGACATCCAGGTCGAACGCCTCACCACGGAACAGCCCGCGCACCACTGCCGACGTGGCGAGCAGCGCGCCGGTCCGCTCGCCCAGCGCCCGCAGCGGCTCGCCGGCCGCTCGCG
>DASQPY010000282.1:0-3152 GCA_035643735.1 Actinoallomurus sp.
CGCACGCCTTGGTCATGATCCGAATTGGATCAAGCAGCACGTTGTCGACTGGCCGATGGGCGGTCGAGAGGTGATGCGCAAACCGCTTGTCGATCTGCTGGAAGTATCGGAGCGACCGAACATCGGGATACGGGTCATCCCAAGGTCGGCCGGTGATGTCGCCTATACGGAGTCCCCGGGCGGGAGGCTGGTGTCGTCAGCCCGAGAAGTGCAGTCACATGTCGCACGATATGACCGTATTGGGCAAAAGGCGCTGCCTGAGGACCTTTCCCGGCAACTGATCGCGCGAGTCATGGAGACGATGAAATGACTACCTGGCGCAAAAAGGTCGCCGTGATCGAGGGCGACGACAAAAGGTAGGCGGGAGGCCGGACATGGCCTCGACACTCGCGTTGGCCCTCGGCATCGCGGTCGTGGTGGTCGGCACGCCGGCCACGGTCGCCATGGCGGCGGGCAGGCCCGCACCGGTGGCCGCCGACGACGTCGAGGACCGGGTCCGCGCCCCGGTCGAATCCCGTACGTCCTCTTTCAAGGTCGTGTTCCGCCCGCAGGAGTTCTTCGTCAGAGTCGCGGCCATGACGTGAGCGGCGTGTCCAACGTGCACGGCGGACCTGCCGCCGGCCGGACCCTGACGAAGCCCCCCGGCGCCTGCCGCCGACGGTCAGGTACCTCCGGGACAGGGACAGCGTCCCGACGAGGACCTCGTCAGAACCCCGGTGACGCCGAGGGGCGGGCACCATCGATACGATCTTCCCGCTCGCGGAGCGCGGGCTGCCGTTCGAGCCGGAGGTGGGCATGACGAAGGTCATAGCGTTCGACGTCAACGAGACGCTGCTGGACCTCCGCCATCTCGACGCCGCGTTCGAGGAGTTGCTGGGCTCGGCCGCGCTGCGCGGACAGTGGTTCGCGCAGATGCTTCAGCTGTCCTTCGTCGGCGGCCTGACCGGTGAGTACGTCGACTTCAGCACCGCACAGCACGCGGCCCTGCTCATGGTCGCCGAACGCCACGGCCGTACCGTCACCGACGACGACGCCGCCGCGATGGTGAACCGGATGAGCTCACTGCCGGCCCACCCCGAGGTCGCCGAGGCTCTCGGCAGGCTGCGCGAGACGCCGCTCAAGGTCGTCGCGCTGGTGAACTCCCTCGCGTCGGTCGGCGAGGCGCAGCTGACCAGCGCCGGGATCCGTGAGCACTTCGACCAGGTCATCTCCGCCGACAGCGTCAGGCACCTGAAGCCCGCGCCGGAGCCCTACCAGGCCGTCGCGCGGGCGTTCGACGTCGACATCGCCGAGGTGCGCCTGGTCGCCGCCCATTCTTGGGACGTCTCGGGCGCCCTCTCGGCCGGGTGCAAGGCCGCCTTCGTCGCCCGCCCCGGGATGGTGCTGAGCCCGATCGGCGAACGCCCCGACATCGTCGGCCCCGACATCGCCGCGGTCGTCGACCAGATCATCGCCCGCGACACCACGGACTAAGAGGCCCTGAAGAAAATGATCATTGCGGCCTCCTAGCGGCCGGCGTCCTGGTTTGATCATCTTTCTGTGAGGAAGGGTGAGCAGCCGCCGTGGATCGTGGCCGACAGCCTGTGGGAGCGGATCGAGCCGTTGCTGCCGAAGGTCGAGCGGCGAAGGCACCACCCGGGCCACACCGAAGGGTCTCGATCGGGTAACGGGTAAACGCCGGACCGGGACGACACGTCGAAGGATCATGGAAGCCGGATGGACTGACGCCGCGGCGACCTCGCGGGGGCGCCTCCCTCGGCATGTAGGGCGCTGGCTCCTGGCAACGTGCCTGATGGGAATGCTCGCCGGAGCATGCGGCCGGCAGTCGCCGCGGATACCGGGCCATATCTGCCCGTCGACCACTCTGAGTCCGGGTCTGGTCCCCGGCACGGTGAGGGCCGGCCCGGTGTTCTTCGTCTCAGGCCCCGAGGACTGCCAGGCCCACGCCTACACCTACGACGGCGCACGGACCGACCGGCGCCTGATCTTTCCGTCCTGCGTCGAAGTCTGCTCAGAGGGTCCGCGGGTCGCGCCTGACGGTTCGGTGCCCGATCTCACCGATAAGCCGAGCGATTTGTCGAGTGGGACTTGGGCACCCGACAGCCGGAAGATCTGCGGTCTCCTCCAAGGACCCGTCCGTCCGATCCGGGTGGGCTGGTACGCACTGAACGCTCCACAGAACGTTCATGTCACCACCTATCCCGGTCTGTTCCGCTGGGACCGGTCGGGTCGCTACGCACTCGCGACCTGTGACCCGAGGGCCGGTATCGCGACCCTCGTGGCCGACAACACCACCGGTTCAGTCGACGCGCTTGCCGTCATTGACCTCACCAGGCCAACAGTGCTCTGGCAGAAGCGGTTCTCCGAACCCCCAGCAGGTCCGATCAGCGTGGTCGCCGCACCCGACGCCCGGTATCTGGCGGTCCAGTACACCCGCCAGCCCCCCACTCCGGCATGGTCGCCCGCCCCCATCCACTGCACATCTGGCAGGCCCTGCGGAATCCCCCTGCCTCCCAAGACTCCGCCGCCGGTTCCCACGCGGGCCGACCTGTATGCGCTGCGACCGACCCCGCACATCATCGGCCGGCTCACCGGGCAACGGGTGGTCGGCTGGTCCGGCGATGGCAGCAGGGTGGTCGTCTGGAACTCCCACGGCCCGAGCGGCATCGGCGACACCGTCAGCGTCGTGAGTGCCAGGGACGGACATCTCATCTGGCAGACCGCCGGAAGTTACGGCGCGTCCATCAGCGCCCCAGGCCTGTCCACCCTTGTGATCCAGACCCCGCAGCCGAAGGAGGAGGCCACCATCGACCTCATCGACCCGACCGGCAGGGCCAGGCGGCTGGACATGCACGGCTCGCTCATCCGGTGAACCTGCCGTTAAGAGCCCGCGCGGAAGGGCACGTTCGGGGACAGCAAGGGCCGAGGCGATCAAGCCCCCTCAGTCGGTCCTCTAGCGACAGGACCGAACGCCTTGTCGCCGAATAGCCGGCTGAACCGGTCCGGCTACGCGACCTTGGCCTCGAGTGTCAACAGTTGGTCGGCCCGGTCTGCCACCGCCGGGCGACCGCGACCTTCGTGCACGGTGCTCCGGATCCGTTCCGCAGGTCCCGTCGGCGTAACGGCCGCGAAACAAATCATGATCTGTCCTT
>DASQPY010000283.1:0-12386 GCA_035643735.1 Actinoallomurus sp.
CGCCGCGCTCGGCGCATTCGGCCTCGACACCGCGCAGGATCTCCACCGCCCAGGGACTGTCGAGACCACCGATGACCAGGTCGACCAGCCCGGAGCGGCGCGCCCGGCGCCCGCCCGGGGCGAGGTAGTTGTGCGTGCGCAGCAGGTCGGCGACCCGCTCACGCGTCGCGGCGGCGACGTCGGTCCGGCCGTTGAGCACCTTGGAGACGGTGGCCTGGGAGACCCCGGCCTCCGACGCGATGAGGGCGAGCGTGGGCCGTACGGGTTGCTCGCTCACGCGTCACCCTCCCGGTGGCTGCGTCCGGCCGCCCCCGGTTCGACTCGACGTACCACAGACACTCTCCTTCGCTGGTCCGACGGTTCCGAAGAGTATCGCAAACTTTCGAATCGGCCTAGAGGGGCACTTTGCCCGTTATTCAGGTCATGCTGAATAGGTAGCGGCCAAAGGGTTGACCGCAGGAACACGCTTTTCTAGGGTACGGCAGCAGTAGATATCGATACTTTTCGAAAATCTATCGCCCGTGCCTTCGAAACGGCTCGTCTCTGCCGCCCCCAAGCCAAGGAGGTCCCGATGGGCGAGAAGCCCCTCTCACGCCGCACCTTCCTGTCCGCAGCCGGAATCGCCGGCCTGTCCGCGCCGCTTCTCGCCGCCTGTGGAACCTCCGGCCCTGGCGGCGGCGATGCCAAGGGCGGCGGTAAGACCCTCCAGGCCTGGGTGCTGGTGGACCAGGCCCAGAACCGCGTCCAGCAGGGCGCCATCACCGACTTCAACAAGACCGGTGCCAGCAAGGTGAAGCTGCTGCCGATCTCCAGTGACGGCGCCGCCTACACCGACAAGCTGCGCGTGAGCATGGGCTCGCCGAACCCGCCCGACCTGCTCTTCAACTGGGGCAGTGGCAGCATCCGCAACTACGTGCAGACCGGCGGCCTGATGGACCTGGGTCCGAAGCTCTCCGCCGACACCGCCTGGAAGAACTCCTTCCTGCCCTCCGTGCTCGACGCCGGAAAGATCGACGGCAAGTACTACGGCATTCCGATGCGAGGGATGCAACCCGTCATCCTCTTTTACAACAAAACACTCTTCGCCGAACAGGGCCAGAAACCACCCGCGACCTTTGACGACCTGCTCAAGCTGGTCGACTACTTCAAGTCCAAGAACATCCAGCCGTTCGCGCTCGGCGGCCTCGACCAGTGGCCCAACCTCATGTGGCTGGAGTACCTGGTCGAGCGCACCGGTGGTCCCTCGGTGTTCGAGAACATCGCCGCGGGCAAGCCCGGTGCCTGGCAGGACCCGACGATCACGACGGCCCTGCAGCAGATCCGCGACCTGGTCGACCGCGGGGCGTTCGGCACCAACTTCAACTCGGTGAACTACGTCAAGGACGGCGCCGGCCTGCTGTTCGCCAAGGGCAAGGCGGCCATGCACCTGATGGGCACCTGGGAGGTCTCCAACCAGGTGGACCGGCACAAGAGCTTCGCGGCCAAGGACCTGAGCTTCGCGCCGTTCCCGTCGGTCGCCGGCGGTAAGGGTGACCCGAACGCCGTGGTCGGCAACCCGACCAACTACTTCTCGGTCAGCACCAAGTCCGCCGACAAGGACTCGGCGGTCGAGTTCCTCAAGAAGGAGATGTCTTCGGCCGCGTACGTCGACGCGCTCATCAAGACCGGCGACGTGCCGGCCGTGGCCGGCATCGAGGGCAAACTGGGCGCCTCACCCCAGCCGGACTTCGCCCGCTACGTCTACCAGATGGTGCAGAAGGCGCCGAGCTTCACGCTGTCGTGGGACCAGGCGCTCCCCTCGCAGTTCAAGACCCCGCTCCTGGCGAACCTGCAGAGCGTCTTCACCAAGAAGAAGTCGCCCGAGCAGTTCGTGACCGCCATGGAGTCGGTGAAGTGACCGCAGCGGTCCCGGTCGCACGGAGCCGGGGCGCCCGCACGGCCGAACGCGGCACCGACCGCGCGGCACGGCCCGGCGTGGTGTGGGTCCTGCCCGCGGTGTTCTTCTTCGCTCTGTTCGCGGGACTGCCGCTGGTGCTCGTGGCGGTGCTGTCCTTCACCTCCTGGAACGGCCTCGGCACGCCCACCTTCAACGGCCTGGACAACTGGAGCCGGTTGCTGTCGGACTCCTCGGTGCTGGAGTCGCTGCGGATCAGCGCGGTGCTGACCGTGCTGTGCTGGGCCGTGCAGACCCCGCTGGCCCTGCTCCTCGGGGTGTGGGCGGCGGGACGGCAGCGCAACCGCGCGGTACTGTCGTCGATCTTCTTCCTGCCGCTGCTGATGTCGACGGCCGCGATCGCCATCACCTGGCTCACCCTGCTCGACCCGAACTTCGGGCTGGCCGCGAGGTTCGGTCACTACATCGGCTTTCCCGACGGCAACATCATCGGCAGCCCGCGTGGTGCGCTGGCGTGCGTCGTGGTGGTCGTCACCTGGCAGTTCGTGCCGTTTCACACCCTGCTCTACCAGGCGGCCGCACGGCAGGTCCCCCGGTCGCTCTATGACGCGGCGACGGTGGACGGCGCCGGACGGGTACGGCAGTTCCGGCACGTCACACTGCCGCAGCTGCGGAACACCATCGTCACGTCGTCGGTGCTGATGCTGGTGGGGTCGCTGACCTACTTCGAGACGGTGCTGATCCTCACCCAGGGCGGTCCCGGCACCGCGACGACCATCCTGCCGCAGAAGATGTACATCAGCGCCTTCCGCGACTACCAGATGGGGTACGCGAGCGTGATCGCGCTCGCGCTGGTGGCCCTGGGCACCGCGCTGTCGCTGCTCATCGTGCGCTTCTCCGGCTTCGCCAAGATGCGCAGCACGCTGGAGGGGATGTGACGATGGCCGTCATCAGGACGGGCGCGCCGGGCCGGCTCCGCCGTGCGGCCGGACGGGCCAACTGGGCGGCCGGCGCCCTGACGCTGGTCTGGCTGGCGTTCGTCATCCTGCCGATCTACCTCATGGTCAAGGACGCGGTACAGACCACCGACTCCTACCTCGACGGCGGACCGCTGTCCCTGCCGCACCACTTCACCGGGCGCAACTTCGTCGACGTCTTCGACCTCGGCTTCACGCACTATCTGATCAACACGGCGGTCGTCACCGTCGCGAGTGCCGTGCTCACCGTGCTGCTCGCCTTTCCGGCCGCGTACGCGATCGTGCGGTCGCGCAGCCGGATGGTCTCGGGCGTCTTCCGTGTCTTCCTGGCCGGACTGGCGATCCCGGCGCAGGCGACGATCATCCCGGTCTTTCTCCTGATCACGCGAATGCACCTGTACGACTCGTTGACCGCCATCGTGCTGCCCACCGTCGCCTTCGGGCTGCCGCTCAGCGTGCTCGTGCTCGCCTCCGCGCTGCGCGACGTGCCCAAGGAGCTGTATGAGGCGATGACCCTGGACGGCGGCGGGTCGATCCGCCTGCTGTGGAGCCTTGCGCTACCGCTCAGCCGCGCCTCGCTGACCACGGTCTCCATCTACTGCGCACTGAACGCCTGGAACGGCTTTCTCTTCCCGCTGATCCTCACCCAGTCCGACGAACAGCGGGTGCAGACCCTGGGCCTGTACAACTTCCAGGGCGAGTTCACCTCCAACATTCCCGGCCTGATGGCCGCGGTGCTCCTGTCCGCACTCCCGATCTTCGTGGTGTACCTGTTCGCGCGGCGCTGGCTCATCGCGGGCCTGGCCGGCGTGGGCGGAAAGTAGCGTGCCATGAGGCGCAGACCCGTCGCCTTCGCCCTGCTCGCGGCTGGGCCGGTCAGGCGGACTACACGAAGGCGATCGAGGCCGACCCGGCGGCTACCACGGTGGTGCTGCGGTGATCCGTGCCGCGACCGGCACCGCTGATCCCCTCAGCTCATCGATGAACGGAGACCTGTGAGGATCGGGCGGCTCGGAGCCACGGCGCTCGCCGTACGCGCGCGGGGCGTGGAGCTCTTCCGCTACGTCTACCGCCCGGACCGCGGCGAGGCCCTGGAGTTCGGCAGCCCGACCACGAACGGGCGGCCCGCGGCGGGATACAGCGGCCTGTTCTGGCGGGGACCGCGCGCGTTCACCGACGGCCGGATCACGGCGGCGGACGGGCAGGAGGGGCCGGAGATGATGGGCCGGCCGGCGCGCTGGCTCGCCTACTCGGCCCCGCACGACGAGGTCGACCGGAGCTCGACGCTGCCGTTCTTCGACGACCCGCACCACGGCGGCGAGTGGTTCGTGCGCAGCACGCCGTTCGCGGCGGTCAACCCCTCGCCGGCCTTCGCCGAGGAGCGCGTCCTGCCGCCCGGCGGATCCCTCCGGCTGCGCTACCGGATCGTCATCGCCGACGGGACGTGGGACCGTGAACGCCTGGAGTCCTACGCGAAGGAGCACCCGAGATGAACCCTCTTCCCGGGGCGGTCGGTGTGTCGGGTCTCCGGGTGTACGACTGGCCGACGGCGGACGGTCTGTGCGGAGGCTCGCCGCACGTCCACCTGGCCTGCTCGGAGGCGTACGTCGTCATCGAGGGCAAGGGGCGCGTGCAGACCCTGAACACCGGCGGGTTCGCCGAGACGCATCTGGAGCCCGGCACCGTCCTGTGGTTCACCCCCGGCACCATCCACCGGCTCGTGAACGACGACGGCGGTCTGCGCATCGTCGTGATCATGCAGAACGACGGTCTCCCCGAGGCCGGCGACGCGGTGTTCACCTTCCCGCCGGACGTCCTGGACGACCCGTCCGTGTACGCCCGTGCCGCCACGCTGAGCCCGCCGCGCGAGGCCGCGGCACGCAGCCGGCGCGACCTGGCGATCAGCGGCTTCACCCGGCTGCGTGAGCGTGCCGAGGCCGGGGACCGCGAGGCGCTGGAGGACTTCTACCGGTCCGCGGCGTGGCTGAAGGCCCCGCTGCTGCGGGACTGGGAACACCGGTGGCGCTCCGGTGCGCTGGCCGCCGCCGAGCGGACCGGGGAACAGCTACGGCGCATGGGGGACGGCGACTGGAGCCATCTCGCCGAGGCCGCCGTGCACCGCCTGGAGCCGTCCGCGGAAGAGGACCGCGCGTACGGCATGTGCGGCCGCCTCGACACCTACCGTCCCTCGTCGACGAGCTGATACCCCGCTTCCGTCAGAGCCCGCCTCACCGGTCCCGGCCCCGCCGGACCGCGATCCGAGGGACCTGCTCGTCCAGGCGATCTTCAGGCGTGGTGGTGCTCTCCGACGTTGTGGTCGCGCAGGAACGCCGCGATCCGTAATGCGGCTCCTTGGACGTCCTGGACCGGGTGGCGCATCGCCGCGTTGTTCCAGTCGAAGTCGGTCCCCGACTCGCTGACGAAGACGTACAGCGGAACGCCGGGGACGTCGGTCGTCACGGTCAGGCCGGGCAGCGCGTCACGGAAGCCGACCTTCAGCCCGAGTCTGACCAGTTCCCGGCACAGCTCCCCGAGCAGCCGCAGCTCTTCGTCGTACCGAATCGCGTGTCGCACTGGCTCGCCCCTTTCTGGTCGCTGGGGGCCCGGCGATGGGGACCGCCGACTCCTTGTACGCGGGAGACGGATGAAAAGGTTCAGCCGGTTGCAAACCGGATCAAACGGTCGGCCCGTTGGGACGGCACGCCGGGTTCAGGAGACCTGGTCGGCGGTGCGCCGCGAGACGCGGAAGACGCGGACGACCTCGCTCATCCGGTCCGTCGTGATCTCCTCGGCCCGGCCGCCGTACGTGCCGCGGTCGGCGCGGCGCTGGGCCCACCGGGGTACGGGGGTGGCGGAGCGGTTGGCGGCGTGCCAGTGCTCGGTCAGCTCGCCGAGGCTCTGGCGGGCCTGCGCGAACGTGTGCCCGGGCAAATCCACCTGGCGCGACTGCCGGGCGGCCGTCTCGGCCGACTGGTACGCCTTCGCGGCCTCGACCGCCTGGTTCTCCTTGCGTGCGGGCCCGACCATGCTGATGACCGTGGTCAGCATCGCCGCGAAAAGGGCGAGCGCACCGGCCACTACCGGGAAGCGATCCCCGGCGAGCACGACGCTGCCGGCCACACCAGCCGCGGCGACGGCGCACGAGCCGAGCCCCAGGTTGATGACGCGCCAGATCCTGACCGTCTCCCACTGAGCGCGTGCGGCGCGCGCGCAGACCTCCTCGATCCGGCAGAACTCGGCGGCGACCGCGACTCGCCACGTGGGTTCGATTCCGCCGAACAGCTCCTTTTCGGCCATGGGGCTTCTCCGATTACTCGCCGATGATGAGGCAGATGATTCAGCGGTCGCCGCCGGGGCGTGGCGGCGACGACGTAAATCAGGAAGCCCCTTGACCGATGCATGGGCAGCGCCTGGCACCCGGCCGGTCAGCGTAGATTCACGGAGTTCCCGCCGCGCTCGGCGATCAGTCGAAGGTCAGAGCGACAGCTTCAGGCCCTCGTGGGTCCGTTCGAAGCCGAGCGACTCATAGAAGCGGATCGCGTCGGAGCGGCGTTTGTCCGAGGTGAGCTGGACCAGCCCGCACCCACGCTCCCGTGCCTGGCCGACGGCCCATGCGATCATCTCGTGGCCGAGTCCGCGGCCCCGGTGCGCGGCATTGACGCGTACCGCCTCGATCTGGGCGCGTTCGGTACCCATCCGGCTGATGCCGGGGATGTAGGTGAGCTGTAGCGTCCCTGCCACCTCGCCGGCGATCTCGGCGACGACGAGATGGTTGCGCGGATCCGCGGAGACCTCGCGGAACGCGGTCAGATAAGCGCTCTGCTGGGCGGTCACGTCGCCCTCGCGCCCGGCGCCGATCGTGTCGTCGGCGAGCAGGGCGACGATGGCGGGCAGGTCCGGTTCGGTCGCGGAGCGGAAGATCACATCGGTCGGCACGCGAATCACTGTAGATCAGGATTGACACGACCTTGCGTAGTACTACAGTTGGTAGTACTACAACAAGTCAAGACGTCCATGGAGGCGGTCGTGACCGCACCGCCAGTGCTGGTGTCCTCGAGTCGCCTACTGGATCATCGTCTTGAGCAGCTCGTCGCCGCGGAGCTGGCCCGGCTCGCCCGGCGTGCACCCGCGCTCGCCGACGACCATCTCAGCCTGGTCGAGGCGTCGCTGCAACAGATCATCAACCGGCTGCTGCCGGCCCGGGGACGCGCGAGCGCGCCTCCGGAGGCCGTGGCGGCCCTGTTCGACCTGGAGTACGTGTGAACATCGAGCACTGGACCGATCTCGCGGCCTGTAAGGGTGTGGATCCCGAGCTGTTCTACCCGGTCAGTGCGGCCGGGCCGGCCCAGCTGCAGGTCGAGGAGGCCAAGCGGGTCTGCGCCGGCTGCCCCGTGACCGCCGACTGCCTGAACTGGGCGCTGCGCGCGGGCGAACCCGCCGGTGTCTGGGGTGGGACGACCCCGGACGAGCGTCGCTATCTGCGCCTCAAGCCCCTTCCGGCCGCGCCCGCCTGGCACTGAGAGACCGGGCCGCGATGCCGGGCGCTCGTGGCCGTACGTCACGCGCGGATTCCGGTCGGCGCACATCGCCCGACCTTATTTCCGCGACACATCGGGCGACGTACCGTTGGCCCATGACAGACGCCTTCCTCCCCGCGCGGTCATCCAGCGAGGGGGTAGCCGGCTACGCCTCGCGTGTGCTCGGCGCCTTCTTCGTGACGCTCGTCCTGCTCGGCGCCTGCTGGGCGGTGGAGGTGGTGAACTACAACGGCGAGGGTGCGCTCGGCAACCGGTACGGCATCCAGTCGCACGACACGGACCAGCTCTGGCACATCTTCACCGCACCGTTCCTGCACGCCAACCTCGACCACCTCGTGGCCAACTCGGTGCCCTTGGCGATCTTCGCCTTCCTCGCGGCGCTCCGCGGAGTCGCCCGCTTCATCGCGGTCAGCCTGATCGTCATGGTCGCGAGCGGGCTCGGCGTGTGGTTCCTGTCCGCGCCGGACACCGTGACCGTCGGGGCCAGCGGCCTGATCTTCGGCTACTTCGCCTACCTGCTCGCACGCGGCTTCGTCGAACACCGCCCGTTCGACATCGTGGTCGGCGTCCTCATCGCCGTGGTCTACGGGACGATGATCTTCGGTGCGCTGCCCGGCCAGCCGGGGATCTCCTGGCAGGCCCATCTGTTCGGGCTGATCGGCGGCGTGCTCGCCGCGTGGCTGACCCGGCGGAGGTCGGCGGCCTGATCAGCCTCGGACGCTGATGTCGGTCACGGTCGCGTCGCGCGGCGTCTCCAGCGCATTGACGATCACCTTCGCGACGGTGTGCGCGGACATGAACGCGTCCGGGTCGTACTCCCCGCCCTCGTGGACGCGGACCTGCCGCTGCATCTCGCTCGCGAAGCGCCCGGGAAAGACCGAGGTCACCCGGATCTCCGGTTCCTCGGCACGCAGCGCGTCGGCCAGGGCCCGCAGCGCGTGCTTGCTCGCCGCGTACGCGCTCCAGCCCGGGTTCGCGCGCAGTCCGGAGCCGGAGTTGACGAACACCACGTGCCCGCGGGCCGCGCGTACCGAGGGCAGCAGGAGACGGGTCAGCTCGGCGGGTGCGGCGGTGTTCACCAGGAGCTGGCCGATCCAGTCGTCGGGCCGCAGCTCGGCGACGGTGCCCAGCGCGACGGAACCGGCGCCGTGCACGACCCCGTCCAGTGGCGGGAGTTCCGCGCCGTCCAGCGACGGCTCGATCCGCCGGGGGTCGGTCAGGTCCAGGATGAGGGTACGGACCCGCTCGCCACCCGTACCGCCCGCGATCCGCCGGGCGGTGGCGTCGAGGCGTTCGGCGTCACGCCCGGTCAGGATGACGCTGTGGCCGGCCTCGTGCAGTAGCTCGGCCACCGCGGCGCCGACCGCACCGGTGGCCCCGGTGATCAGATGAGTTCCCACGGTCCCATCCTGTCGGATCTCACGCCCGCCGGAGCACGCGGGCGACGCCGGCGATGAGAGCCGTGGCGAGGAACCAGCCGGTGGCGGTCAGGCCCCAGGCCAGCCAGTCCGTCCAGCCGGCCGGGTCCCACGCGCTGCGCTGCCCGAACGTCTCCAGTGGCAGCATCAGGTACAGGGTGTAGACGAACGCGTGGAAGTGCGGCCGCTCGTCCGGCTGCCGGATCGTGTGCGGGTGGTGGAGGCTGAACACCACCGTGCCCAGCGCGACCAGCACGACGAGCCACAGCCCCGAGATCCACGGCCGGTAGCCGTACCCGACCGTCCAGTCGAGCAGCACGCCCCACGTACGGCTGATCGGGTTGAGGGAGCGGCGCCGCGCCCGCTGCTTGGCGAGCTGGCACTTGCGGGAGAGATCCTCCCGCCCGATCTGGCGCAGCCAGCCGGCGAGCTGTTCGTAGGGCTGCGGGCGGAACCCCTGCGGGTCGCGGGACACCCAGTCGAGCCGCCTGGACTCCGGCTCACCGCGCAGTGTCTGGTAGGTCAGGCCGTTGAGGCGGAGCGCCTCCGGCCACACGTCGGCGCGGTCGAGGATGACGTCGATGCTGGAGTGCCCCAGCGTGACCTCGCCGAGGATCTTCTCGCGAGGCGTGAGGATGAGCTCCTCGACCCGCGCGTGGCTCAGGTGCAGCGAACGCTTCCCCGGCGCTCGCACCACGCCCTGGTCGAAGGAGAGCGTGCCGTTGATCCGTGCGCCGCGCAGACGTACCTGTCCGTTGGAGACGAAGCCGTGGCTGCACTCCATCCGGTCCTGGACGAGCATGTTCTCGCCGTCCAGCGCGAAGCCGCTGGAATCGTTGAGCGTGGTGCCCTCCATGAAGAGGCCACCGGTCATCCGGGCGCCGGTCAGCCGGATGCCGCCGGTGATGTCGGAGTCGCGGATGAAGGCCCCGACGTCGACGACCAGGCCGCCGCCGAACAGGGCGTACCCGCCCGGGTTGTGGAGGTGGGCACCGTTCAGGCGTAGCCCGCCCGACACGTACGCGCGGATCAGCCGCACCTCGCCCTCGATCCGTGAGCCGGAGAGGCTGAAGAACCCGTCGACGCGCAGCCCGCCGCCGTCGAAGCCGGGCATCATGCAGTCGCCGAACCGCATCTGCCGGGCGCGCGCGTTGGAGAAGTCCGGCGTCTGGTCCAGCACGCAGTGGCGGAGCCGCAGCTCACAGCCGACCTCGCCGCCGGAGACGTCGAGCGCGCCGGTGACGCGCGCGCCGCTCAGGCGTACGGCCGGAACCCGGCCCGGCGAGCCCTCGCGTGCACCGAGAAGCAGCGCCGAGATCACCTCGGCCCGTACGAGACGGGCGGGATCGTCGGTGCCGTCGGGGCGCTCGTCGCCGAGGTCGACCACAGCGCCGGTCGGGTACGCGTCCCAGAGCCGCCGCTCGGTTTCGGTCAGGTCGGGCCGGTCACGGTTGATCCAGGCGACGACGGAGTCCCACGCATCGGCCACAGGGCGTCATCGTAGAGGTTCCGGCCGCGTACGTGTCAGGGCAAGCAGCGATATGAGCGACACGACCGCCCAGCTCCCCTCCAGCAGGAGAAAGCCCCACTCGCGGCCGACCGCCGCCAGCACCGCGAGGACGGCCGAACCGGCGAGGTTGAGGAGCAGGTAGGGGATCGACCGGTCGTTCAGGAGCCTGAGCTGCGCCAGCAGGTAGGCGATGAGAATCAGGACGGCACCGAGGATCTGCAGGATCTGTTGCATGGTCAGCCGCGCGCCGTCTTTGCGTGGCCGGGTACGGCGCGCTCTCGTCCGGGGGCGCTCGAGGATCCGAGTCCCTCTGGAGAGACGTCGGGGATCGCCTGATCTGTTCCGTACGTGACCTAGCTCACCCCTCCGCGGCGCCGCCCAAGGCCGGCCGCAGCGGACCGGCCGATTGGTTGTCCAAGGCAAGGGCAGTTTCCGTCTTAATGTTTGTATGTCCGGTTACCCATGGGTAGCATGAGCGTGTTACTGACTGGTACGTCCGTTGGGCGGGACCGCCCGAGAGCTACGGGGTGCTTCATGGGCCACTACAAGAGCAACCTGCGTGACATCGAGTTCAACCTCTTCGAGGTGCTCGGGCGTCGAGAGATCCTGGGCTCAGGACCCTTCGCCGAGGTCGACGAGGCCACCGCGCGCAGCGCTCTGGACGAGATCAACCGCCTCGCGACCGGCGTGCTCGCCGAGTCGTATGAGGACGCGGACCGTCACCCGCCCGTGTTCGACCCCGAGACCCACGCGGTCACGATGCCGGACAGCTTCAAGAAGTCCTTCCGCGCCTACTTCAACGACGCCGAGTGGTGGCGGCTGGAGCTGCCGCCCGAGCTCGGCGGCATGAACGCGCCGCGTAGCCTGCACTGGGCCGCGGCCGAGCTCGTCCTGGGCGCCAACCCGGCCATCTGGATGTACTCCAACGGCCCGAGCTTCGCCTGGCTGCTGTCGCAGATCGGCACGCCCGAGCAGAAGAAGCTCGCCGAACTCGCGATCGAGAAGCACTGGGGCGCGACCATGGTGCTCACCGAGCCGGACGCCGGCTCCGACGTCGGCGCCGGGCGTACGAAGGCGATCGAGCAGCCCGATGGCACCTGGCACATCGAGGGCGTCAAGCGTTTCATCACCAGCGCCGAGCACGACCTGGCCGACAACATCCTGCACTACGTGCTGGCACGCCCCGAGGGCGCCGGGCCGGGCACCAAGGGCCTGTCGATGTTCGTCGTGCCGAAGTACCTCGTGGACCCGTCGACCGGGGAGCTCGGGGAGCGCAACGGCGCCTATGTCACCAACGTCGAGAAGAAGATGGGCCTGAAGGTCTCGACGACCTGCGAGCTCACCTTCGGCGAGAAGCGGCCCGCGGTCGGCTACCTCGTGGGCGACGTCCACGAGGGCATCAAGCAGATGTTCCTGATCATCGAGCAGGCCCGCATGATGGTCGGCACGAAGGCCATCTCCACGCTGTCCACCGGTTACCTCAACGCGCTGGCGTACGCCAAGGAGCGCGTGCAGGGCGCCGACCTGACGAAGATGGCGGACAAGACCGCGCCGCGCGTCACCATCACCCACCACCCCGACGTACGCCGGCTGCTCATGCTGCAGAAGTCCTACGCGGAGGGCATGCGCGCACTCGTGCTGTTCACCGCGACGTACCAGGACAAGGTGCAGCTCGCGACCGCCTCGGGCGTACGCGACGAACTCGCGGAGAAGGTCAACGACCTGCTGCTGCCGATCGTCAAGGGCGTCGGCTCGGAGCGGGCGTACGAGGTGCTGACGCAGTCGCTGCAGACGCTGGGCGGCTCGGGCTTCCTGCAGGACTACCCGATCGAGCAGTACATCCGGGATGCCAAGATCGACTCCCTGTACGAGGGCACGACGGCGATCCAGGGCATGGACTTCTTCTTCCGCAAGATCCTGCGGGACAACGGCGAGGCGCTGACGCACCTCGCCGGCCTGATCAAGGAGTTCGCCGAGAGCGACGCGGGCAACGGCCGCCTCAAGCAGGAGCGCGCGCTCCTGGCCCAGGCCGTCGACGACGCGCAGGGC
>DASQPY010000284.1:0-10054 GCA_035643735.1 Actinoallomurus sp.
GATACGCCCGAAGCCGGAGTCGCCGACTCCGCCGAAGGGCAGCGCCGGCACGGCCGCGAAGGCGACCACCGCGTTGATCGAGGTCATGCCGCTGCGCAGGCGCCGCGCGGCGCTCATCGCCGCCGACTTGCTGTTCGAGAAGACCGCCCCGGCCAGGCCGTACGCCGTCGCGTTGGCGCGGGCGACCGCCTCGTCCACGTCCTTCACCCGGTGCACGGTGATGGTCGGGCCGAATGTCTCCTCGCAGACGGCCGAGGAGTCGTCCGGCACGTCGAGCAGGATGACCGGCTCGACGTAGGGCTCCTTCACCGATCCGGGGCCGCCCACGATCGCCTTGCCGCCCTGGGCCACGGCCTCGTCGATGTGGCGCTTGATGACACCGAGCTGGCTCGGCATGGTGATCGGGCCGTACGAGGCGCCGCGGTCCTCGCCGGGCCGCAGCGCGCTCGCCTGCTCGGCGAGCCGGTCCACGAACGTCTCATAGACACTGTCGACGACGTAGACCCGCTCGACGCCGATGCAGGTCTGGCCGGCGTTGGACATGGCACCCCAGAGCGCGGCCTCGGCGGCGCCGTCCACATCGGCGTCCGCGTCCACGATGAAGGCGTCCTTGCCGCCGCACTCGGCCACGATCGGGGTGAGCCGCTCGGCGCAGGCGGCCATCACCTTGCGCGCCGTCGCCGCCGACCCGGTGAACGCGATCTTGTCGACGGCTCCGCGCGTGAGCGCGGCGCCGGTCTCGCCCAGGCCGGTCACGACCTGCAGCACCGGCTGCTCGGGCACGACTCCGGCGACGATCTCGGCGAGCAGAAGGGCCACACCCGGGGTGTACTCCGAGGGCTTGAACACCACCGCGTTGCCCGCCGCCAGGGCGTACGCGATCGAGCCCACCGGCGTGAACAGCGGGTAGTTCCACGGGCCGATGACGCCGACGACGCCGAGCGGCTGGTACTCCAGCACGCACTTCTGGTTGATCGCCAGCAGGCCGGGGAAGACGCCGCGGGGGCCGAGGACCTTTTCGGCCTTACGGGCGGCCCAGTCGATGTGCGTGATGGCCGTCACGACTTCGAGCTGGGCGTCCTCGATGGGCTTGCCGGTCTCCTGATGGATCAGGGCGGCGACCCGGTTGAGCGAGCGCGTGAGGGCGCCCTTGACGTTGAGGAGCCGGATCCGGCGTTCTTTCCACCCCAGCCCGGCCCACCACACGGACGCGGCACGGGCGCGTTCGATCGCGGCGTTCACCGCCTCCTCGCCGTGGACCGGATGCTCGCCGACGAGCTCGCCGGTCGCCGGATTGAGAGACCGGAAGTTCTCCGTGGTCTCGGCATCCATGGTCGCCGTCATCGCCACCACCCACTAGAAGGACATTCTGGTGCTTCGTAAATTACCGCTTACCGGCCCGGAGCGGGAAGAATGCCTCGTTCCAGAGCCGCCGTCACCGCGGCCGTACGGTCCGACACTTCCAGTTTGCCGAACGTCCGCAGCAGATGCGTCTTGACCGTCGCCTCACTGATCAGCAACTCCCGCCCGATCTCGGCGTTGGTACGGCCACGGGCGACGAGCCGCAGCACCTCGATCTCGCGCCGTGACAGCTCCACCGGCGAGCGCATCCGGGACACGAGCTTGGCCGCGACCGAGGGGGCCAGCACGGTCGCGCCGCGCGCCGCGGCGCGAATCGCCTGGGCGAGCTCGGCACGTGACGCGTCCTTGAGGAGATAGCCGGCGGCGCCCGCCTCCACGGCGCAGGATGTCGGCGTCGGTCTCGTACGTCGTCAGCACCACCACTCGTACCGCCGGGCGCTGGGCGAGCACGCGCGCGGTCGCCTCGACGCCGTCGCCGCCCGGCATGCGCAGGTCCATGAGAACGACGTCGGGCTCGTGCGCGCGTACGGCGGCGACCGCCTCGGCGGCCCCGCCGGCCTCGGCCACGACCGTGAGGTCCTCCTCGGCCGCGAGCATGCCGCGCAGCCCTTCGCGTACGACAGGGTGGTCGTCCACCAGCAGGATTTTGATCAAGTCGCCGGTACCTCCACCGTGATCGAGCTCCCCGCGCCGGGCACGCTGCGCACGTCGAGGGTCCCGCCGACCTGGGCGGCGCGCTCACGCATGCCGCGCAGGCCGAAGCCGCCGGCCGTCTCGGGGTCGAAGCCGGTGCCGTCGTCGCGTACCTCCAGGCGTACCGCGGTGGCGCCGTAGTCGAGCGTGACGGCGACGGAGCCGGCCTTGGCGTGGCGGCGAACGTTCGCCAGCCCTTCCTGCGCCGCCCGCAGCAGGACCACCTCGGACCGGGCGGCCAGCCGCCGCGGCTCACCGGAGACGACGCACTCGGTGTCCAGGTCCAGTTCCTCTCCCAGCCGGCCCGCGAGCCGCCGTACGGCCTCGTCCAGCGATGACTCGCCCAGCGCGGCGGGCGGCACGGCGGCGACGAGGGCACGGGCCTCGGCGAGGTTCTCGCGTGCGGTACGGACGGCCAGGCCGATCTGTCGCCGCGCCTCACCGGGATCGTCGGCCAGGCGCGGCTCGGCCGCCTGCAACAGCATCAGGATGCTGGTGAAGCCCTGCGCGAGCGTGTCGTGGATCTCGGCGGCCAGGCGTTCGCGCTCGGCCATCACCCCGGCCTCCCGGCTCACCTCCGACAGCTTCGCCCGCGTCGCCTCGAGCTGCTGGATCAGTTCGCGGCGTTCGGTGCTCTGCTTGATGATGCGCTCAACCCAGAGCCCGAAGAACACCGAGAAGGCGATGGTCACGACGGTCCACAGCACGAACGACACCATCGCGCCGAAGTCGTGGCCGCCCAGCAGGAACCGCGACGCCGGGACGACGTTGAGCAACACGACGGCGAGGCTCGCCAGGCCCCAGTTCGCGATGATGTAGCACTGCGGGCAGAGCGCGAACAGGATGAGCGTGCTCTCCGGCGCGGCCAGGGACGCGCCGGAGGACAGCACGATCAGCCCGCCGACATAGACGAACGGGAGGGGTCCGCTCCGTCCCGCGCCGAGGAGCCGGCGGCCGAACAGGAGATACCACGGGACCATGGCGGCCAGGAGGACGGCCGCGGCCGCCCCCCTCGGCCACGTGCCGGTCCCGGTCACGTAGATGACCGTCGAGACCAGGACCAGGGCGAAGTACATCTCCCAGCGTCCGAGTCCCAGCTCCCACGCGTCTTCGCCGTTCATCCGTCGTCGCGCCGCTTCCAGCGGAAGGTCGTCAGGCACAGTGCGAAGCCTGCTACACCCCAGGCCGCCAGCACCAGTGCGATCCTGCCGTGCTCCCACGCGTGCGCGGGCTCGGCCGGGAGCAGCGTGTCGGGCAGCAGCGCCGAGCGCAGTCCCTGGCAGATCCACTTGAGGGGGAAGATCGCGCCGGCCTGCTGGACGCCCGACGGCAGTTCGTTGAAGGTGAAGTACACGCCGGAGATGAACTGCAGCACGAGATAGGGCACGTTGAGCACCGCGGCGGCGCCCCGGCCGGAGCGCGGCACGCTGCTGACCGCGATGCCGAGCAGAGTGCAGACGGTCACGCCCGCCGCGAAGACCCAGACGAGGGTGAACCAGCGCTCGGGCGTGCTCGGCGGCCTCAGTCCGAACATCGCGCCGCCGAGCAGGAACAGGATCACCGTCTCCGCGACCGACAGCACCAGCGCCGACGCCGTCTTGCCGATGAAGTACGCGGCAGGCGGCATCGGCGTGCCGTACAGGCGCTTGAGCGTGCCGTCGTCGCGCTCCTGCGCGATGCCGACGCCGAGGCTGATGAACGTGGTCGACGCGATGCCGCTCGCGATGATCCCGGCGGCGAAGTACTGCCGGAAGTCCACGTTCGTGCCCTCGATCCGGCCCTCGAAGATCGTGCCGAAGATCAGCATGAGCACGATGGGCACCGCGAAGGTGAAGGCCACCGCCTCCCTCTCGCGCACGAAGCTCTTCAGCTCCAGCGCGCCGCGTGAGAGCCCGATCCTCAGTGTGGACGGCATCGCCAGGGCGGTCATCGGTCTGCTCCGATCATCGAGAGGTAGGTGTCTTCGAGGGTGGGCCGTGTGACCGTCAGCCCGGGGATCTCGCCGTCGAACTTCTGGCTCAGCTCGGACACGACCTGGGTGGGGGAGTGCGTCTCGAGCGCCTGCGGGCCTTCGGGGCCCGTCCAGCTCACCCGGGCCTTGGCCGTGGCCCGGCCGCCGAGCTCCCGTGGTGTGCCGACCTCGACGAGCCTCCCGCCGGCGATGACGCCGACCCGGTCCGCGAGTGCCTCGGCCTCGTCCAGGTAGTGGGTGGTCAGCAGGATCGTCGTGCCGTCGCCCGCCAGGCTCTCGATCAGCTTCCAGAACCGCCGGCGCGCGTCCGGGTCGAACCCGGTCGTCGGTTCGTCCAGGAAGAGCAGCTCGGGGTCGCCGATGATGCCGAGCGCGACGTCCACCCGCCGGCGCTGCCCGCCGGACAGCTGCGCGAGCCGCGCGCCCGCCTTCTCGGTCAGCCCGACCGCCTCGACCACCTCGTCGGGGTCGCGCGGCGCCGGGTAGTAGCCGGCGAAGTGCCGCACCATCTCCCGCACGCTCAGCTGGGGCTGCTCGTTCGAGGTCTGCGGCACGATGCCGATGCGGGACCGCCAGTCCCGGGTGGGCCGGCCGGGGTCCACGTCGAGGACCGACACCTCACCGCCGGTACGCCGCCGGTGCCCCTCGAGGATCTCCACCGTCGTGCTCTTGCCCGCGCCGTTCGGCCCGAGCAGGGCGAACACCGCACCGTGCGGGATGTCCAGGTCGACGCCGTTCACCGCGTCGAGATCGCCGTACCGCTTGCGCAGGCCGCGTACGCGCACCGCCGTTTCGTTCATACCGCCAGCGTCGTGGCGGCGGGCGCCTCATGCGATCGGCGGTCCGGTCCTTTCCGTGTCCACCGAACGGTGGACACGGCCGTGCCGCCTCGCCTCAGCCGAGGTTCACGCTCTGCCAGAACTGGAACAGGGCGTGCCCGACCGTGGTGAGGTCGGAGTTGATCCCGAAGAGGTCGGTCAGGTGATAAATGATCGAGAAGAACTGGCGGTTGACCGGCGGTATCCATAGCAGCGCGAGCAGCGCCATGAAGGCGTAGCCGCCGACCCTGTTGGCCTGGGCCACCCAGTGGCGCGGCAGGTACGGCTCGACGATGCCGAAGCCGTCCAGGCCCGGCACCGGCAGGAGGTTGAGCACCGCCGCGGTCACCTGCAGGAAGGCCAGGAACGCCATGCCGCTCCAGAACAGCGCGTGGTCCAGGCTCGTGGCGAGGTTCGTGAGGATGACGCCGAGCGCGATCGCGAAGACGAGGTTGGCGAGGGGGCCGGCCGCCGAGATCAGGCTGTGCCGGAGCCGGCCGCGGATCGCGCCGCGGTCGATGTAGACCGCGCCGCCCGGCAGCCCGATGCCGCCGAGCAGCAGGAACAGCACGGGCAGCACGAAGCTCAGCGCCACGTCGGTGTACTTCAGCGGGTTGAGGGTGAGGTATCCCTTGTCGGCCACACTGCGGTCGCCCGAGCGGTACGCGAAGAACGCGTGCCCGAACTCATGCAGGCACAGCGACACGATCCAGCCGGTGACCACGAAGACGAACAGCAGGAACCGGGCGCCGTGCCCGACGTCCGTGCCGTACCGCCAGACGGCCAGTCCGGACAGGGCGAAGATACCGAGGACGAACAGGAAGATCGGGCTGGGCCGCACGGAGGACCGCAGGGCGGTGACGTTGCTCATCAGTTGCTCTCTGCCAGGGCGGGGACGACGTAGGTGCGGAGGAACTCGCGGGGTTCGTCCTCGCGAGGCATGACGATCATCGAGGAGATGATCCGGAAAAGGAATTCGACGGCGCCCTCGACGGTGATGTCCGTCCGCAGGGCCCCGTCGCGCTGGGCGGCACCGAAGTGCGGGCGTACGTAGTCGGCGCACAGGTCCAGCAGGCTCCTGGCGCCGCCGACGACGGCGGCCTGGGTGTGCCCGGCGGCGTCGGGGGTGAGCAGCGCGGCGACCTGGGGCTCCCCGCGTACGAACGCGACCGCGTCGACCACGCCCTCGACGATGGCGTCCGGGACGGACCGTTCGCGTCTCAGCCGTCCGGCCAGGCGGTCGAGGAAGCGCCGCAGGTCCCGCTGGACAACGGCCAGGATCACCTCGTCCCGCCCGCCCGCGAAGCTGCGGTAGACCGTGGCGCGGGACAGGCCCGCGGCCGCCGCGATGTCCTCGACCGTGGTCTTACCGACGCCGTACCGGGCGAAGCACCCCTCGGCGGCGTTCACGATCCGTTCCCGGATCTCGGAGACCTGCGGCATGCCTCGCAGGTTATCGGTACACCAAGGGACGGCACATGAGACAGGCGTTGCCTTCTGTCGCACGGCAGATGAACGCGGAGACCGGCCCAGAGGTGCGGCGCCCGGCCCCCCAGAACGACATGGCGTGCCGGGGCCCTGCGAAGCGTGTCCGGACCGGCGCTCGACGTGACAGGATGCCGCCATGAAGATCGCCCAGATGACCGCTCTGGTCACCGGTGCGACGGGCGGGCTCGGCCAGGCGATCGCCCGGGAGCTGGCCGCCCGGGGCGCGTCGATGGTGCTGACCGGCAGACGCGGGGACGTGCTCGAATCCCTCACCGCCGAGCTGGGCGGCCGGGCGATCATCGCCGATCTGACCGACCGCGACGCCGCCGCCGCGCTGATGGACGAGGCCGGCCCGGTGGACATCCTCGTGGCCTGCGCGGGGCTGCCCGCCAGCGGCCCGCTCACCGAGTACTCCCTGGAGGCGGTCGACCGGGCCCTGGACGTGAACCTCCGCGCCCCGGTCGTGCTGGCCCGGCTGGCGGCGGAGGAGATGGTCTCCCGCCGCCGTGGGCACCTGGTGTTCGTGTCGTCGGTCGGCGGCAAGATGGCGGCCGGGGGGACGTCGCTGTACAACGCGACGAAGTTCGGACTCCGGGGGTTCTCCCTGGCGCTCCGCGAGGACCTGCGTCCGCACGGGGTCGGCGTCTCCGCGATCTATCCGGGCTTCATCCGCGACGCGGGCATGTTCGCGGAGACGGACGTCACCCTGCCGCGCGGCCTCGGCACCCACACATCCGGCGACGTCGCACGCGCGGTGAGCCGCGCGATCGAGCGCGACCGGGCCGAGGTCGACGTCGCACCCTTGTCCTTCCGCCTGGGCGCCAGGTTCGCCGGGATGGCTCCGGTGCTGACCGCCCGCATGGCGCGGATGGGCGGCGGCGACCGGCTCACCCAGGCCCTCTCCGAAGCCCAGCGCGACAAGCGCTAGCCCCGTCGTGCCGGCCGGCGGCGGCCTCGACGACGATGTCCGCGAAACGGTCTAGCCCGTCTGAGGAGTCGCCGAGGCCCCAGCCCTCCAGCAACCCGCCGGATGGATCCAGCCCCCACACCAGCGGGCCCCGAGCAGCGCGTACGGCGGCGAACCGGGAAGCGAACGCATCGGCCACGACGACACCGTCTCACGTGCCGTGGCCGGGGAACGGAACTCAGCCGATCGCGTAGTCGAGGGTGTAGGAGTGGCTGGCGTCCGGGCCGATGACGATCTGGCCCTCGCCGGTGATGCCCTCCAGCTCGCCGGTGCCGCTCCCCTCGGTGATCTTCCAGGAGAGCCACGGGCTGCCGTTCTCGCCGCCGGCGTTGTGCTGGAGCACGAAGCCGCCCGTACGGCCCTCCAGAGTGCACTCGACCCGCTCGATCGCAACATAGGCCCTGGGTACGTCGCCGGTGGTCACCGTGATCAGCTCGGCCGTGCTGGTGCCGGTCAGGTCACCGCTGAAGGTCTTCTCGACATGCACTCGGGCGATCTTGGTGTCGAGATGCTCGTCGTAGGGCTTCTCGGCCTGGAAGGCGTCGAGTTCGAAGGTTCCCGCTGCTTGCTTGGTCATGGCGTTCATCCTGCTGGAGATACCTGCCAGTTCCCGGCAGGTATCTCCGGTCAGAAAAGAGTGCCGTCGCGCTCGATGCCGCGCAGGGCGTCGTAGTCCAGCGTCAGGCAGCCGATGCCGCGGTCCTCGGCCAGCACCCGTGCCTGCGGCTTGATCTCCTGCGCGGCGAAGATGCCCTTGACCGGGGCGAGGAGCGGGTCGCGGTTGAGCAGCTCCAGGTATCGGGTCAGCTGCTCCACGCCGTCGATCTCCCCGCGGCGCTTGATCTCGATGGCGACCGTCGTACTCGCGTCGTCGCGGCAGAGGATGTCGACCGGGCCGATCGCGGTGGGGTACTCGCGGCGGATCAGCTTCCAGCCGGTGCCGAGGGTCGTGATGTGCTCGGCGAGCAGCTCCTGCAGGTGTGCCTCGACGCCGTCCTTCTGCAGGCCGGGGTCGATGCCGAGCTCGTGACTGGAGTCGTGCAGGATCTCCTCGATCGTGAGGATGAGCTGCTCGCCGGACTTCGCATGGGTGACCGTCCACTTGCCCTCTTCCTCTTTGAGGGTGCAGGGCGGGTTCATCCAGTTCAGCGGCTTGTACGCCCGGTCGTCGGCGTGCACCGAGACCGACTTGTCGGCCTTGATGAGGATGAGCCGCGGGGCCATGGGGAGATGGGCGGTGAGCTTGCCGACGTAGTCGACGCTGCAGCGGGCGATGACGAGACGCACGGTCGCCCACCCTAGCCGTACGGAGGCGGCCGCGTGGCGGCCTCGCCTTCGCCGGGGCTCCTCGAATCCGAAGGCCGGCCCGTGAGAAACGACCGCCGGCCCGTGGGAGGAGTTCGGCCTCATCCACGGCCGAGCCTCGACCGCTCGATCCGGAACAGCCTCATCTACCCTGATCGGCATGAGTCCGCGTAAGAATCGCCGCACACGCGACACCGCACGGGAAACCGGGAGTGGCGCGTTCGGCGGTCCGCAGCGGACCGAGGAAGGGCCCGACGGGGACTGGATCGTACGCCCGGCGGCCGGCGCCGCGAAGTCCTATCGCTGCCCCGGCTGCGACCAGGAGATTCCGCCGGGCGTCGGGCATCTCGTGGCATGGCCGGCCGAGGGCGGTGGCCCGCAGGACCGGCGTCACTGGCACCGGCCGTGCTGGGATCACCGGCTCAACCGCCTGCCCAACATCCAGCGGTCCCGTCGCGGCCCGCGCTACTGAGAGGACGAGGATGGCGGAGATCCGGGCGAGCACGGTACTGCCCGCGCGCCGTACCGAAATCGAGCTGCAGACGGCCGACGGGCTCACCCTGGTCGGTGAGCTGGCACTCCCGGAGGACCGGCCGCCCGTCGCGACCCTCGTGTGCCTCCACCCGCTGCCCACGGCCGAGGGAATGATGGACAGCCACCTGCTGCGCAAGGCGTCGTACCGCCTGCCGGCCCTCGCCGGGATGGCCGTGCTCCGCTTCAACACCCGTGGCACGACCAGCGACCGTGGGACGAGCGAGGGGGAGTTCGGCGAGGGCGACTCCGAGCGGTACGACGTGGCGGCGGCCCTGGAGTGGGCCGAATACCACGACCTGCCCCGGACCTGGCTGCTCGGCTGGTCGTTCGGTACCGAGCTGGCGCTTCGCTGGGGGCGCGACCCGCTCGTCGAGGGGGCGATTCTGCTGTCGCCGCCGCTCCACCGGGCGACCGATGACGATCTCGACGCCTGGACGGAGTTCGGCCGGCCACTGGTCGCGCTGGTGCCCGAGCGCGATGACTACCTGCGGCCGCCGGAGGCGCGGGAGCGCTTCAAGCGGGTACCCCAGGCCGAGGTGATCGGCGTCGACGGCGCCAAGCATCTGTGGGTCGGTGAGCCCTACGTCCGGATCGTGCTCGACGAGATCGTGAAGCACGTGGTGCCCGAGGCGTACCCGTTGCCGACCGAGGTCCCGTAGGCTCCGCGTCTACAGGGGGGACGTGCGCCTCCCAGAAACCCGCTTCGCCTAAACGTCTGAGACCGATCGCGGCCACGGTGTCGGCAGGAGGGCAATCACGGGTAACGATGAGCGGGGTCCGGTAAGTACCGGACTGGGGAGGTTTGCGCAGCAACGGGGAGGGGCGCGCCGTGCAGTTGTACACCCGCGACGTCGGGAGCGGGACGCCGTTAGTGCTCTTGCACGCGTTCCCGCTGTCGTCGGCCATGTGGCTGGC
>DASQPY010000285.1:0-4328 GCA_035643735.1 Actinoallomurus sp.
GCCGGACCGGCCGCGCTCAGCGCGACGATCGCGACCGCGCCGCCCGCCGCCCCAAGACGTGCGATGTTCATTCTTCCCCCTGCCGTGATTGCGTGGCCCCATCGAATTTGGCCGGAGCGTCGCCACGACGTTTTCAATGAACACGCTAGCCGAAAGAATGGCGAAAACACCGATCAAGGTGGCGATATGGCAAGCTATGGCCATATCGGCAATTGCGTGGCAACCGATCGGACACATTGCGCGTCCTAGATAAGGTGAGCGTCTTTAATACGCGGCTCTATGAGTCGCGCATATACGCGCGCCTAAGCGCTTCCCAGCCGACGAGTTTGACGCGCTCTCCGCGGTCGAGACTGCGCGCGAGGGCGATCTCCCCGGCGTCGATGCCGAGCCAGTCGTCGTACGTCACGGCCCGTACGCCGCGGGACTCGAGCAGCGCCTCGATCGAGGGCCGCTCCCCGGCACGCCCGCGCAGATCGGCGAGCAGCGCGCGTACGGTCTCGGCGGCGTCGGCCTTGTTGGTGCCGATCACCCCGGTGGGCCCGCGCTTGATCCAGCCGGAGACGTACTCCCCCGGCAGCGGACGGCCGTCCTCGCCGAGCACCCGGCCGCCCTCGTTCGGCACGACATGCCCACGGGGATCGAACGGCACATCGGGCAACGGCACGCTCTGGTATCCCACCGACCGCAGCACCAGGCGCACCGGCAGCGTCTCGTACTCACCCGTGCCGACGACCCGGCCCTCGTCATTCAGCGTGGTGTGCTCCAGCCGCAGCCCCTCGACCCGCTCGGTGCCCAGGATCTCCACCGGGCGCAGCCAGAACCTCAGGTCGAGCCGGCGGGGCAGGTCTCCCGCCGGGCGTGCCGCCCACTCGCTCATGACCTTGACGTTCGCGCGCACGTGCCGGTCCGACTCGGCCAGCGCGGCGCTCCCCGGGTCGAGCCGCATGTCGTCGGTGCGCACGTGGACCTCGGCCTGGGGCAGCGCGCCCAGCTCGCGCAGCTCCTTGGTGGTGAACTTGGCCTGCGCCGGGCCACGCCGGCCGATCATGTGGATCCGGCGCACGCCGCTGCCGCCGAGGAGGGTCAGGACCGGATCCGGCACATCCGTGGCGCGCAACTCGTCCGCGGTCTTGGCGAGGATCCTCACGACGTCGACGGCCACGTTGCCCACGCCGATCACGGCGACGGCGTCCGCCGAGAGGTCCACATCGAGGCCGCTCGCGTCGGGATGACCGCAGTACCAGTTGACGAAGTCGGTCGCGGCGACGCTGCCGACCAGGTCCTCGCCCGGAATGCCCAGGCGCCGGTCGACCATCGCCCCGGTGGCGTAGATCACCGCGTCGTAGCAGTCGAGCAGCCCCTCACGGGTCACGTCCTTGCCGAACTCCACGCCGCCGAGGAAGCGTACGGCCGGGTGCTCCAGCACCCGCTGCAGATAGCGGGCGATGGACTTGATCGACGTGTGGTCCGGGGCCACGCCGTACCGCACCAGACCGTACGGCGTCGGCAGCCGGTCGAAGATGTCGACTTGGACGGCGCCCTCGGCCTGCTTCACCAAGGCCTCGGCGGCGTAAATCCCCGCCGGGCCGGAGCCGATTACCGCCACGCGAAGAACAGATGCATCCGCCACGCCCATATTGTGCCCAGAACCGGCGGGGAATCCCCATCCCTAATCGCGTCATCCGGATTCGGTCCGCCCCATTCCCACCCTGCTGTGCCCGCGACCGTACAGAAAGTAAACGACGAAGCCGGTGATCATCCAGATGACGAACCGCAGCCAGGTCTCGACCGGCAGGTTGAGCATCAGGTAGCCGCACGCGACCACGGCCAGGAACGGCAGCAGCGGCGATGCCGGGACGCGGAAGGAGCGCGGCAGGTCCGGATGGGTCCGGCGCAGGATCACGATGCCGGCGGAGACGACGATGAACGCGAACAGCGTGCCGATGTTCACGAGCTCGGCGAGGGCCGACAGCGGGACGAGGCCGGCGATGAGCGCGACCGCGACACCGATGATGATCGTGACGCGGTACGGCGTGCCGTACCGCGGATGGACCTGCGCCAGCCACGAGGGCAGCAGCCCGTCACGGCTCATCGCGAAGAAGACGCGGCTCTGGCCGAGCATCAGGATGAGCACGACCGTGGTCAGCCCGGCCAGCGCACCCACGCTGATGACGGTGGCGAACGCGGGATGGCCGACCGACTTGAACGCCTCCGCCAGTGGCGCGTCGGTGCTCAGGTGCCGGTAGTTCTGCATGCCGGTGACGACGAGGGAGACCGCGACGTAGAGGATCGTGCAGATCAGCAGTGAGGCGATGATGCCGATCGGCAGGTCGCGCTTTGGCTTCTTGGTCTCCTCCGCGGCGGTGGCGACGACGTCGAAGCCGATGAAGGCGAAGAAGACGATCGCGGCGCCCGCGAAGATGCCGGACCAGCCGAAGGTGGACGGGGTGTAGCCGAACAGCACCTGGATGAGCGGCGCCTTCCCGCCGTGCAGCTCTGGCGAGGAGACCGCCTCCGGGATGAACGGGGAGTAGTTGGCGCCCTTGATGAAGAACAGGCCCGCGAAGATGACGAGCAGGACCACCGCGATCTTGATGGCGACGATGACCGCGTTGACCCGCGAGGAGATCTTCACGCCGAGGACGAGCAGCGCGGTGACCACCAGCACGACCAGCATCGCGGGCACGTTGAAGGTGGCGTCCTCCCCCGCGATCGAGGACGGGAGCTTCAGCCCCAGGTCATCGAGGAGGATATTCGCGTACCCGGACCAGCCGACGGCGACCGTCGCGGCGCCGAGCGCCAGTTCGAGCATGAGGTCCCAGCCGATGATCCAGGCAGGGAGCTCGCCGATCGTGGCGTAGGAGAAGGTGTACGCCGAGCCGGCCACCGGGACGGTCGAGGCGAACTCCGCGTAGCAGAGCGCGGCGAGGGCGCAGGCGATGCCCGCCGCGACGAACGACAGCGCCACCGCCGGCCCGGCGTTCTCCTTGGCCACGTTGCCCGTGAGCACGAAGATGCCGGTACCGACGATGACGCCGACACCAAATACGGTCAGGTCCAGTGCGCTCAGCTCGCGGCGCAGGCTGTGGCCCGGCTCGTCGGTCTCACGGATCGACCGCTCCACCGACTTCGTACGTAAGACGCTCATCTCGGTCTCCGCACATCGTTGGAAAGTGTGATCTCAGGATCACCCTGAGAAACGATGTGAAACCCGAGAATCCAGTCTTTTCGCGTGAGGGGCTCAGAGCCCGCGCGGATAGGACTGCGCCCTATCCGCGCGGGCTCTTACTCGGTCGGTTCGAGTACCGAGTCGTGGGCGACGAGGGCGGTGATGTCGCGGGCCAGACCCTGTGGGGTGAGCCCGATGTCGGTGAGGATCTGCGCGCGCTTGGCGTGGTCGAGGAATTTCTGCGGGATGCCGAAGGTGCGGACCGGAACGTCCACGTCGCTGTCGCGCAGCAGTCTGGCCACCGCATCGCCCACGCCACCGACCCGGCAGTTGTCCTCGACGACGGCGACGAGACGGTGCTCGCCGCCCAGGCCGATGAGCTTTTCGTCGAGCGGCTTGATCCAGCGCGGATCGACCACGGTCACGCCGATCCCCTGCGCGGAGATGAGCGTGGCCGCCTCGACGGCGACACCGGCCATCGCGCCGGCCGCGACGAGCAGCACGTCGTTGTCCTCGGACTTGACGAGCACGTCGACGCCGCCGGTGCGCTCGACCGCCTCGATGTCGCCGCCGACCGGCCCCTTGGGGAACCGCACGACCGTGGGGCCGTCGGTGATCTCCACGGCCTCGCGGAGCAGCTCGGTCAGCCGGGCGCCGTCGCGCGGCGCGGCGACGCGCAGCCCGGGGACGACCTGCAGGATCGACAGGTCCCACATGCCGTTGTGGCTCGCTCCGTCGTCACCGGTGACGCCCGCGCGGTCGAGCACGACCGTGACCGGCAAACGGTGCAGCGCGACGTCCATCAGCAACTGGTCGAAGGCGCGGTTGAGGAACGTGGCGTACACCGCCACAACCGGGTGCATCCCGCCGAACGCCAGGCCCGCGGCCGACGTCACCGCGTGCTGTTCGGCGATGCCGACGTCGTAGGTCCGCTCCGGGTAGACCTCGGCGAAGGAGGCGAGCCCGGTCGGATGCAGCATGGCCGCGGTGATGGCGACGATGTCGGGCCGCTCGGCGCCGAGGCGTACGAGCTCGTCGCTGAAGAGCTTGGTCCAGGTCGGGCCGCCGCTCTTGGTGAGCTTGCGGCCGGTCGCCGGGTCGAACAGGCCCGGGGAGTGGAAGGCCTCTTCCTCGTCGTTCTCGGCCGGCGCGTAGCCGT
>DASQPY010000286.1:0-3254 GCA_035643735.1 Actinoallomurus sp.
CGACGGGCCGTCCCGGCGCGTCAACGGCGGCCGGTCTGTCCGGCACCACCGCGTCGTCGGCGGGCCGCCCGGAGGCGGGCCTGTCCTGCGCGGCGCCGCACTCGCACGCCGCCGGGTCGTCCTGCTTGGCGGCGCAGGAGCCCAGAGCCGGCGCCGACTTACCCTCGGTCCTGACGGGCGCGGCCCCGCTCGCGCACGGTCCGGCCGGTGCGGGAACCCCGATCGGGCTCCGTACCACGACGGACTCGGCGGTCACCGGGCCGTGCTCGGTCACCATGAGGGGGTACGGCACCTTGCCGGCCGCGTCGGCGCCCTGCGGTGTCGCGAGGCCGGGGTCCGGTGAGACGTCGACCGGCGGGAACGAGGCCAGTCTCCGCTCCGGTGCCGTCGGAGCGTTGTGCCACGACACCTGAACGGGGTTGCTCAGGGACTTTCCGGAGTGCGTCCTGGGAGCGAGCTCGGCGGTGATCGTGCCGCGCCTGGTCGCGCCCTGCGGCACCAGACCGATCTTGCAGACGAGCGGGCCGGTCCGCTTCCAGTGGCACTTCGGCGGTGCGGCGAGCACCTTGAGGTGCTTGTCGGGCCGGGCGGTGAGAGAGACGTTCCGCGCGGGGACGCTGCCCCTGTTCGTCACCTCGAACGGCCATTTGTACTTTTTGCCGGGGACGATCGCCCCGCGAGGCCCATGAGTGTCGACGACGAGATCGGCGCGCCCCCTTCTCGGATCGCGCGCCTCACGGCCGTCGTGGTCCCGGTGCGGAGTGACGTGGTCATGCGCTTTGGCCTTGCCGCCGGTGTGGGCGGAGGCGCTGCTCATGACCTGCGGCATGACGACGAAGCACGAGGCCGTCGCCACCGCCGTGACACTCCGGATTCCGGCACGCACAGCGCGGCCAGAAATGTCGATCATCTTTGTCCCCCCGGACCTGCTCAGACGCTGTTGACAACGCCCCGTTCTAACCGTCCCGAGGGGGATCTCATAGCAGCGCGTCGGCGTGTCGTCACAAACAGTGATGGTAAAAACCGCCTGCGACATCGGGCTCGATAACGCTCACGGCGCATGGCACATGGCGATAGTTTCCTTTGACGGCCTTTCGACCAAAAGGAATAGACCTGTGCCTGAGAAAAAGGTCACCGCAGCCGCGCTTGCCGGCGCCGTCGCGACGATCCTCGTCTGGGTCCTGCATCTGACCGGCATCGACATTCCGCCCGAGGTGGCGGCCGCGATCACCACCATCCTCGCCGCCGTGGCCGGCTACATGGCCCCCCACACCCATCGCCCCGATCTGGCGCATCCGGCGAGCGAGACCACCGCCTCGCACTGACCTCCCTCAGAAGCCGAAGCTGTCGCCGCAGTCCACGGTCGCGGAGCCACCGGAGCTCGTCGCGCTCTTGACGAGCTCTCCGTCCACCTTGAGGGTGCAGGTGAGCTCGCCGGCGCCGGTGCTGTGCGCCGAGACGTCGATGCTCTGACCGTCCTTGACGGTGAACGTCTTACTCCAGGGCGGCGACACGACACTGTGCCGCTTCGGCCCGCCCGGCATGGTGTACGTCACCGAGGTACGCCGGACGCTGCCCTTGATGGCGAACGTCACCGTGTGCGCGCCCGTGTTCTGGCCGGGTGGGGCTTTCTCTTCCCCAGGAGGCGGCGCCGTCGCGGGAGTGCGGGCGAATGTCGGCGCGACGGTCGGGGTGGGTGACGGCGTCCGCACCTGCCCACCGGAATGCCCGTCCGAATGGCGCCCAGGTGAACACGCGGCGAGCACGAGCATCAGGGTGAGGAAGGTGATTCGCATAGTCGTCTCCAAAACGCGGGCAATGCCGTACTGGAGGGACTACAGATTGTAACAATCGGCGACGGCCTCATCGCACAAGGTGACCCCCGGATTAGGAGATCGAACGCCCAAGAGGTCCGGGGATCGCAAATGCGCCCGTACGCCGCCCGGGGAGGCCCCACTCGCGAGGGCCGCCCCGGCACGGCGAAACGGAGTCAGCGGGCCGAGAGCAGCTCGCCGAGCTCGTCCTCGACGTCCTGGTTGGCGACGAACATCAGCTCGTCTCCGCCCTCGAGGGTGTCATCGGGGGTGGGCACCAGCACACGGCCCTCGCGCAGGACCGCGACCAGCGCGGTGTCCTGGGGCCACGCCACCGAGCCGACCAGCTGGCCCACCAGAGGCGCGTCCTCGGGCAGTGTCAGCTCGACCAGGTTGGCCTCGCCCTGGCGGAACGTCATCAGCCGGACCAGGTCGCCGACGCTGACGGCCTCCTCGACGAGTGCCGACAGGAGCCGCGGCGTGGAGACGGCGACGTCCACACCCCACGACTCGTTGAACAGCCACTCGTTCTTCGGGTGGTTGATGCGCGCGACCACGCGCGGCACGCCGTACTCGGTCTTGGCCAGGAGCGAGACGACGAGATTGACCTTGTCGTCACCGCTCGCGGCCACGACGACATGGCAGCGCTCCAGCCCCGCGTCGTCGAGTGAGGCGATCTCGCACGCGTCGGCGAGCAGCCACTCGGCTCGCGCCACCGCCTCGACCTTGATCGACCGGGGGTTCTTGTCGATGAGGAGGACCTCGTGGCCGTTCTCCAGAAGCTCCTGGGCGATGGAGCGGCCGACCGCTCCCGCACCGGCAATGGCGACCCGCATTACTCCGCCTCCTCCTCGGGCCGCTGTGACACGGCGTCGTTGATGCGCTCCATCTCGCCGGCGACGGCCATCACGTGGACCACGTCGCCGTCCTGGATGATGGTGTCGCCATCGGGGACCAGGGCCTCGCCCATGCGGTTCAGGAAGGTCACGCGGGTCTGCGCGGCGTCCTCCAGGGCGGACACCTTCGCGCCGACCCACTTCGGGTCGATCTGGACCTCCGCGAGCACGACCTCGCCGGTCGGGTCGCGCCAGAGCGGTGCCGGGCCCTCGGGGAGGAGCCGGCGCAGCATCTGGTCGGCCGTCCAGCGCACGGTCGCCACGGTGGGGATCCCGAGCCGCTGGTACACCTCGGCACGGCGGGGGTCATAGATGCGGGCCACGACGTTCTCGACGCCGAATGTCTCGCGTGCAACGCGAGCCGAGATGATGTTGGAGTTGTCACCGCTGCTCACCGCCACGAACGCGGACGCCTGCTCGATCCCGGCCTCGACGAGCACGTCGCGGTCGAAACCGAATCCAGTGATCCGGCGCCCCTTGAAACCACCGCGCAACCGGCGGAACGCCTCAGGGCTCTGATCGATGATAGCCACATTGTGGCCTT
>DASQPY010000287.1:0-5564 GCA_035643735.1 Actinoallomurus sp.
GAGGCGTCATCCTGCGGCAAGTACGGAGCGAGACGACCGGTGCCTCCTCGCCGGTGAGCGTGCGGAACCGGCTCGGGAACTCCAGGATCCCGGTGACGTCGGCGCCGCGGAAGCCGTAGATCGACTGGTCCGGGTCGCCGACCACGATGAGGTCGGCGCCGCCTCCGGCCAGCTGCCGCAGGAGGTGCTCCTGGGCCGGGTCGGTGTCCTGGTATTCGTCGACGAGCACGAGGTCGTACGCCGCGCGCTCGCGCCGCCGCACGTCCTCCAGGGTCAGCAGCCCGGCCGCCGCCCGGATCAGCTCGGCGTAGTCGTAGGCCATGACCGGGTCGATGTCGAAGCGCTCGTCGTAGCGGTGCAGGAACCGGCCCGCGGCGTACCAGTCGTCGCGTCCGTTCGCGCGCCCCAGGTTGATCAGGTCCGAGGGGCCGAACCCGCGCTCGCCGGCGCGGAGGATGAAGTCGCGCAACTCCTCGGCGAACCCCCGCGTCTTGAGAGTCTCGTGCAGGCGCTGGGGCCACGCGGAGGCGCCGTCGGCGACCTCACCCTGCAGCAGCCGGCGGACCTCCAGCAGGTGCTCGGGCCCGGACAGCAGTCTCGGGGGCGCCTCTCCCGCCAGCACCGCCTCGCGGTTGAGCAGGGCGTAGGCGTAGGAGTGGAAGGTGAGCGCCAGCGGCGTGCGGGTGGTGCGGCGCAGCCGGCCCGTGATGCGCTCGCGCAGCTCGCCGGCGGCCTTGCGGCCGAAGGTCAGGACGAGGATCCGCTCCGGGTCGACACCACGCGTCTCGATGCGGTCCACGACGGTCTCGACGATCGTCGTGGTCTTGCCCGTGCCGGGCCCGGCCAGGACCAGCAGCGGCCCGCCCGTGTGGGCGACGACCCGCCGCTGGTGCTCGTCGAGCACGGGCGGCGTCGCCTGCGCCGGTCCGGCGCGTCGCACGAGTCGGTAGGACGCTGCTGACACAACACACGATTTCAGCAGATCATCGGGGCTGCGCTGGCCAAGACGCACGCATGTCACGAATGTTGCGCTTGATTCTTGGTCGAATCGGCTCATGATCGCCCAGGTTGCACGGACGATCGAGAGGTGATTTAGTTTTCAACTAACTACCCGCTGTGAGGTGAATCATGATCGATCTCGATGCGATCGAGGCGGAGCGGACCCGGCTGCGGCAGGTCCATCTTCGCGAGGACCGGCCGGCCAGCTCGGCGCGCGGGCTGCACCACATGGCGCTGCTGTCCTCCGACGTGGAGCGGACGATCCGCTTCTACCAGGACCTGCTCGAGTTCCCGCTGACGGAGATCTTCGAGAACCGCGACTACAAGGGCTCGAACCACTTCTTCTTCGACATCGGCAACGGCAACCTGCTGGCGTTCTTCGACTTCCCCGGCCTGGACCTCGGGCCGTACGCGGAGGTGCTGGGCGGCCTGCACCACGTCGCGATCTCGGTCGACCGCGCCACCTGGGACCGCCTGCGGGGCAAGCTGGACGCGGCCGGCGTGGACTACCAGACGGAGAGCGGCTCCTCGCTCTACCTGCGCGACCCCGACGGCGCCCGGCTCGAACTGCTCGCCGACTCGCTCGGCGAGATGTACGGCGACAAAGTCATCTAGGGCCTCATCCGAGGTCCCCGTCCGTAGCGAGCGGTGTCCAGGCGGCGCCTCGCAAGGCGGAGGAGGGAGTCGGCCTGGTGTTGGCCGGCGACCGACGACAACGCGGCGAGGCGTCGTCTGGACACCGCGCAGTAGGACATGGGACTTCGGATGAGGCCCTAAAGCGGCACACCGTCCCACCGGGCCAGCCGCATGTCGACGCGCTCGCCGCGCAGCGGGGTGCCCTCGGCCTCGTAGTGGCGCCGGGCGCCGTCGACGTGGCTCATCGGCAGGGAGCCGTCGGAGCGGATCACCCGCCACCACGGCACTCCACCGCCCCACAGCGCCATCACGCGGCCGACCTGCCGGGGTCCTCCCTCGCCGAGATACTCGGCGATGTCGCCATAGGCCATGACGCGTCCAGGCGGGATCCGCTCGACCACGTCCAGCACCCGCTCGGCGAACTCCGTCGGGTCACCCGTACCCGCCATACCCTGCTCCCTGCTCGGCGTCCCTGTCGCGGGCCCGGATCCGCCGTACGAGCAGCACGGTGCTCATCACCGCCCCGGCGAGGCCGAACAGCGCCGCGACGCCGACCCAGCCACCGAGGATGACCAGCCCCGGGGGATGGCGCTCGACCTGGACCGGCTTGATCGGCCCCTCGTCGAAGCGACCGGCCCTGCCGCTCGCGACCTCTTTGTAGTGACTGAGCCTGCCCGCCTCGGTCAGTGCGGCGGCGGCGTCGACCTCACCGAACCCGACCTCTTCGTTCCACCCGCTCTTCGGACGGTGGGTGGCACTCCCACTGATCGCCTGGGCCACGAGCGCGGGCGTCAGGTCGTGGTACTTCGCCCGGATCAGCGCAGCCACGCCCGATACGATCGCGCCGGCCTGGCTGGTGCCCTCACCGTCCCAGTAGGTGCCGGACGGGCCGGCTCCGACCACGCCGGCCCCCGGCGCCGCGACGAGCACACTGGAGTTGCGGTCCGAGAACTTGGCCGGCTCGCGGTCGCGCTTCAGCGCCGCCACGCCGATCACGCCGGGGATCGCCGCCGGATAGGACAGCCGTACGAGGCCGTTCTTGTCGACCTTCTTGGAGCTCTTGGAGTCGCCGTCGTTGCCCGCCGAGGCGACCACGACCACCCCCTTCGAGATCGCGTACGCGACCGCGGCCCGGTCGTCCCGCGAGGCCCCCGGTCCGCCGAGCGACATGTTGATCACGTCGGCGCCGTGGTCGACCGCGTAGCGGATCGCCTTGTGCAGGGCGGTGCGGTACTCGAACCGCTGCCGGAAGGTGTGGTAGCCGGGCTCCTCCGGATCGGCGATCGTCCGGACGGCCAGGACGTGGGCGTCGGGGGCGATCCCGATGACTCCGGCGTTCGCACCATGCCCGTGGCCCGCGACCAGCGAGGACATCCACGTGCCGTGGAGGCGGCCGGCGTTGGGCGCGACGCTGTGGATGTAGTCCGGTCCGGTGGTGACCGATCCGGACAGGTCGGGGTGCGAGCCGTCGACGCCGGTGTCCAGCACGGCCACGGTGACGCCCTTGCCCCGGGTGACGTGCCAGGCCCGGTCGGCGGACACGGCGTCGAGCACCCACTGCTCACGGGAACGTACCTCGTCCGCGCGCGCCACGGAGGGATGGAGGGCCAGCGTCGGGCCGGACACCACCGCCAGCGCCAGGGCCAGCGCGGCGGAGCGCCTCAGCACTTCCACTGCCGTTTCTCCGAGCAGTCGGGCAGGGCGCGCAGCGCGAGCGCGTCCGCGATGTTGCCCCCGATCTCGGGGGCGAGGAGGAACGCGCTGGTGTGCTTCTTGCGTACCGCCGCGCCCGGGCGCCCGTCGGTCTGCCCGGCCACGGTCAGCACGACGTACGGCCCGGCCTGACCGGCGGCGGCGTACTGACGGGCGGTGTCGGTGAAGCGGGAGGCGATGGTCCGCGGGAAGGGCAGCGCGTGGAGGGTGGCCCCGGGGACGGTCGGGTCGGCGGGCGCCAGCGCGTTCTTGGCCGCGCGTGCGGCCCGGTCATCGGTCACGGCGGCCACCCCGACCGTCAGGACGATGCCCTGCAACTGGTCGATGTAGGTGGCGCGCAGCAGGGCACGGCAGCCGCTGCGTCGCAGAATCCCCGCGGACACGGGATCGATGCCGTCCGCGCATCCGGTGCCGGACGCGATCCCGACACGCCTGGCCTGTTCGATACCGCCCTGTTCGGAGGTGTACGGCACGGAGGTGGGGAAGATCCGCTCGGCCGGCCAGGTACGCCAGCGGTCGCGCACCTCCTCGGTGGCGGCCTGGTAGAGCTCGCCCGCGGTGGGCTTGCGGTGGAACTCCCAGTAGACCCGGCCGGTGGCGAGGGCTCCGACGGCCACGTAGCCGACCGCGGTGAAGACCGCGATGACGAGCCACAGCGCACGCCGTTCGTACCAGCGCTTGGGGTCAGGAGGCGGCTCCGGCAACTCCGTGTGAGGGCCTCGCCACGACCCGGGTGAGGCCGGGCCGAGGGCGGGCCAGCCCGGCCCGGAGCTTTCCGCCATATTCGTCTAGGTTACTTGGCCCGCGCTCCGACCTTCGCGGAACCACGCCCTCCCGACAGCGCGTCCTGGGGCGTGGCCCGGCCGACCGGCACCACCGCGATCGGCGCCGTGACCGGGCGGATCGCCCGGCCGGCTCACCGTTCGTCCAAGATCATCACATGTCGTCAGCCGGCGCGCGGCGCGGTGACGAAGGCCCTCGGCGACGTCCAACGTCCCGGCGGTCTTCGTGGTCATCTGCCCAAGATCGATAAAGACTTCGTCAATTCCGATCTCCGCGTCATCCCGGCCGTCACACCCACCTGCTCCGGCGTTTTTGGACCTGGGGCTCATACGGAACGGCCGAGCCGGGACGTGGAACAGGTCCACCTCCCGGCTCGGCCGAAAAGATCAGTACGACGGCAGGGACGGGTCGATCTGGTTGACCCAGGACAGCACGCCGCCGCCGAGGTGGACGGCATCGGAGAAGCCGGCGTTCTTGACGATCGCCAGGGCCTCCGCGCTGCGGGCGCCGGACTTGCAGTGCAGGACGACCTTCTTGTCCTGCGGGAGCCGCTCCAGGGCCGCGCCCGACAGGAACTCCCCCTTGGGGATCAGCGTGGCGCCCGGGATGCTGACGATCTCGTACTCGTTCGGCTCGCGGACGTCGACCAGGAAGATGTCGTCGCCCTCCAGCATCGCCTTGAGCTCCTGCGCCGAGATGGTGGAGTCCTTGGCCGCGTCGGCCGCCTCCTCCGAGATCGCGCCGCAGAACGCCTCGTAGTCCTCGACCAGCTCGGTGATGGTCGGGTTCTTGCCGCACAGCGGGCACTCGGGGTCCTTGCGGACCTTGACGCTGCGGTACGTCATCTCCAGGGCGTCGTAGATCATCAGGCGCCCGACGAGCGGCTCACCGATGCCCGCTAGCAGCTTGATCGCCTCGTTGACCTGGATGGAGCCGATGGAGGCGCACAGCACGCCCAGCACGCCGCCCTCGGCGCACGACGGCACCATCCCCGGCGGTGGCGGCTCCGGGTACAGGCAGCGGTAGCACGGCCCGTGCTCGGCCCAGAAGACCGATGCCTGGCCGTCGAAGCGGTAGATCGAGCCCCAGACGTACGGCTTGCCGAGCAGCACCGTGGCGTCGTTGACCATGTAGCGGGTGGCGAAGTTGTCGGTGCCGTCCACGATCAGGTCGTAGCCGGCGAAGATGTCCATGACGTTGTCGTTGGTCAGCGCCTCGTTGTGGACGATCACCTCGACGAGCGGGTTGATCTCCTTGATGGAGGCCGCCGCCGACTCGGCCTTCGGGCGGCCCACGTCGGACTGGCCGTGGATGATCTGGCGCTGGAGGTTGGACTCGTCCACGATGTCGAAGTCGACGACGCCCAGCGTGCCCACGCCGGCCGCGGCGAGGTACATCAGCGCGGGTGATCCCAGACCGCCGGCGCCCACGCA
>DASQPY010000288.1:0-6412 GCA_035643735.1 Actinoallomurus sp.
GCCGGTTCGCCTTCCCCGGCGCGACGCAGGTGAGCGACGGACCGAACTGCGGGCGCACGCCCAGCGTGCCGTCCGGCCGGCCGACGCCGTACGCCTGTCCGGTGGCCGCGACCGCACAGCCGGACCGCGTACAGATCTGCGTGAAGGACAGCGAACTCACCTATGACGTCTACGCCGGTTCGCCGGCCGAGGTCACCGGTGACCACTACCGCACCGTCGGACTGCCGAGCCTGCCACCGCCGAGCCAGTTCGCACTGATGAAATGGCGCGACGTCAACGCCGACCAGGCCCAGGTACTCGACGACGTCGCCGAGATGAAGAAGCTGAACATCCCGATCGGCACCATCTGGATCGACAACCCCTGGGAACGGCAGCCGACCGGCAACACCCACCGGATCAACGGCAGCGCCTGCACGAACAGCGGCCAGTTCGACCCGACGTTGTTCCCCGACCCTCAGCAGATGATCGACACCGTCCACGCCGAAGGCGTGAAGTTCGGACTCTGGGTGACGTCGTCGGTGAGCTCCCCGTCGTCCTCTCAGGGCGGCGGGTCCTGTGCCGGGATCAACGACGTCTGGGCGAAGAACAACTGGCTCGTCCCGGGCACGAACTACATCGACTTCACCATCCCGGCAGCGCGGAAGTACTACGTAGACCAGCTGACGCGTCTGTTCGGCATGGGCGTCGACATGGTCAAGGAGGATCGGGGCGAGGAGTACCGGCTGGAGACCACTCCCTTCGCCGGTGGATCCGGTGCGGGGCTCTCCCTCCGTTACCCCGAGCTGTACCACGCCGCCGTCACGGAGGCGCTGCGCGCCGTGCACGGGAATGACTTCGAGACGCTGGTTCGGGCCGGAGCGCCGGGCACCGCCCAGAACACTCACGGTATGTGGGGAAGTGACAGCTACGAGACCTTCGCCGCGTTGCGCACCGAGCTTCGCTATGGCGTGAGCGAGTCGCTGACCGGGCATTTCGCCTGGGGATCGGACACCGGCGGTATCGACCCGCAAAAACCGGCCGACGCGACGAACAGCCCGTCGCCGTCACTGTTCAGCCGCTGGGCGCAGTTCAGCGCGGTCAGCCCGGTGTTCGAGGTCGGCGGTGCCGGCATGAACGCCACCCCGTGGAAGTACGACGCGGACACCGTCCGGCGCTTCCGTGACGCCGTCGAGCTGCACTACGAGCTCTTTCCCTACCTGTACGGCCTGGCCCGCCAGGCGGCCCGTACCGGCGTGCCGATCATGCGCGCGGTCGGCTTCCAGTACCCCGCGGACCAGACCGCCTGGGCGCAGGACCAGGAGTTCATGGTCGGCCCCGACCTGCTCGCCGCGCCGGTCACCGCGGACCGCGCCGAGACCGACGGCGCGACGGGCGATTCCACACCGGTGGACGTCTACCTGCCCGCAGGAATCTGGGTCGACCTGTACAGCGGCCAGACCGTCACGGGCGGGCGCACGATCACCCGGATGACGAGCCCGGACGAGCTCCCGCTCTACCTGCGCGCGGGCACGGCCATCGGCTTCCACGACCGCGCTGCCGGAGACTGGGGCACGAACGACCTGTCCAAGCCGGGCCTGGCCGGCTGGATGTATGCCCCGGGCGCGGCCGGCGCCCAGCCCATCAGCTCCGACCAGGGACGACTCACCGCTTCCACCCAAGGCGGGACCGTACGGCTGCGGCTGACCGGTGCTCCGGCCAAGGCCCAGGTTCTGGTGCTGCTCCACAAAGCGCCCGCCGCCGTCACGGTGAACGGACACCCGCTGCCGAAGACAACGGACGCCGCCACGCTGCGCACCACGGACAACGGCTGGACCTTCACCACGGGCCCGTTCGGCGGTGTCGTGCTCAAGCTGGCTCACCCCGACGGCACCGCGAATGTGACCATCCGATGAGGCGACCGGCCTTTCTCAGCCGCGACCTGCGTCTGGTCTGCTTCTCGCGGCTGAGGAACGGTCGGCCGTACGTCGTCTACGGCGAATGACCACTTACCCGGTGTGGTCCGCCCCACGAGTGGGGTTCCACGACGGCGCGTGGTTCGTCGCCACCGGGACGCCGCCCCGTACTGTCCCAAGATCGGTGAGTGCCACCTTCTCCAGGCCGTTGCCGGCACCACCGTCGCTGGTGACCGCGATGGCCAGCGTGTTGTGCCCGTTCGGGTCGAGCACGCCGTTCGGGATGACGAACGTGTGCTGCGGGCCGACGTTCGCGATGTACTGGCCCATGTTCCAGCCGTTGACGAAGATCAGCGCGCGGTAGTTCGCCGCCGACTGCGGGGTGGCCGGGTCGCCGATGGTGAGGCCGAGCGAGGCGTCGTCGGCCTTGGGAATGTGCAGATCGAAGGTCGTCCGGTACCAGGACGTGCCGGGGGTGGCCGTCCCGGCCGGCACGCTGGCCTTCGTCCACGCGCCATCGGGGAAACCGGGCAGATACCAGCCGTGCCGCTCGCCGTAGAGGCCGCCGTTGTTGAGCACGCCGCGCGCCGGGTCGGCGATGTCCTCGCCGCCGAGGTTGCCCTGAATGCGCCAGTCGATGGGGACGTCGCTGTCGGGGGTGACCGAGATCAGCCCGCGGCCCTCCTTCTGCGCGTCGTTGACGCCGCCGTCCTCATTGTGACCGTCGTTCCGTACCATCACCGACAGCACGTGTGGCCCCGCCGTGCGCAGCGCCGCGGGGACGGTGAACTCCGCCGTGCCGGTGGTCGGCGGCGAGGCCGACGCGCCCGGCAGCACGTTCTGCCCGAGGTACACGCCGTCGAGCCAGGCCTGCAGCAGCCCGGCGCCGCCGCCGCCGTAGCGCATGCTGATGCTCGACGTCGCGCCGCTGTAACGCCCGCGGTACCAGACATCGCCCTGGTGGAATCCGTAGTCGTCGGCGGTGAGCACCGGCTGGTCGGCCGGCGGCTTGGTCGTGCTGTTGGTCGTGGTCTTGTCGGCCGCGGTCCACGCCGAGTCGTCGAACGACGGCTGGGCTTCCGGGGACTCCGGGGCGTATCGCCAGTCGGTCAGGGCCGGCAGGGTGATCGGCTCGACGCCGGCCAGCCGATGATCAACAGCCAGGCTGCTGGATACGGTCGGCGCCGTCCGTACGGTCGCGCCGTTCCACGTGACCCGGCCGGCGTTCGCCCATACCTCCAGGTCGGATGCGTTCTTCGTGTCGCCGGTCAGCCGCAGCGTGCCGTGGTCGATCGTGGCGGTGCGGAGGAGTTCCGGTCCGCGCACCAGCGCCGGGCCGGCCACCGTGTCGTCGCGCCAGAACATGCCGGCGGTCGCATCGTCGGCGAGCAGCAGCACGAGCGGCGGCCGGCCGCCGCCGGTGATCCGCACGCGGGCCAGTCCGGCGTGGGTGTAGTCCAGGCGCAGGTCGCCGGTCGCAGCGTCGTAGCTCGACGTCACATCACCCGCCAGCACCCGCACCTGCGGCCGGCCGGCGTACCGCAGGACGGTCTGCCCCGTCTCGCCAGATCGGCCGTAGAGCAGGGCCACCCCGGGCAGATGGGTCATGATCTCCGACGTCGAGTACACCAGGTGCCGGCCGTCCATGTCGTAGTGGGCGACGAGCGTCTTGGCGTCCTGACCGTTCAGCCGCAGGGGCAGTGTGTACGTGCCGTCGGCCGTGCTGATCGGGAACGTGAACGACGTGTCACCGGTGCTGCTGGACGGGTTGTGGGTCGCGACGTAGAAGTGCGTTCCTGTATCGGGATTCACGTCGTCGTACACCTTCGCCGCGGTGGTCGACGGCGTGACCGGGTCGCCCGGGTCGAGCTTGGTGATCGGGTCGACGCTCTGCACGAACAGGCCGATCTCCTTCATGGTCGTGGCCTTGGGGCGAATCCGGCGGGCCTCGTCGAACGCGGCGCCGTAGTCGTAGGACGTGTAGACGACGGGCGCCGGGAGCCACCCCCACGACGTGCCGCCGAACGTCATATAAACGTTGTGGATCACCAGTCGGTTGGCGATGTCGGTGTCGTAGGCGACCCGCTCGTACCCGGACCCTTCCTGCAGGGCCATGCACGCGTACGTGCCGACGCTGCCCCAGTAGTCGAACCAGCCGCCACCGCGCTCGGCGACGAAGCCCGGAGTGTTCGGCGACGCACTCGCTCCGCCCTTCGCGCCGCCCGGGCCCCAGATGCCCCAATCGGGGACCACCGTCGGCGAACCCGGTGTGCCGTCGCTGTGGCACGATCCGCCGCCGTAGCCGTCGAACGCGTACAGGTCGTTCGGACCGGTGACCGTACCCGGGACGCCTGACCCGGCCGGCACCCAGATGCCGTTGCGGCCCTTGTCGTTGTGGAAGATCGGCACGGTGATGCCGTCCGAGCGCACCGTGTCATAGAGGTTCTGCATATAGTTGCGCTGCGCCGTGCCCGTCGAGGCGAGCTCGTTCTCGATCTGGTAGAGGATGACCGACCCACCGCCGGTGGTGAGCTGGTGGCGCCTGATGATCGCGTCGACGTGGTGCAGCCACTCGTCGGCGGCGGCCAGGTAGTCGGGGGCGTCACTGCGAGCCCGGCCGGCCTGGGTGGTCAGCCAGCCGGGCATACCGCCGCCGCTCGTCTCCGCGTTGATGTACGGGCCCGGCCGGGCGAGAACGTAGATGCCGACCTGCTCCGCGATGTCGAGCAGCTTGTCGATGTCACGCACGCCGGTGAAGTCGTAGACGCCGTGCGCCGGCGAATGGTATCCCCAGTCGAAGTAGATCGAGACGGCGTTGTACCCGTTGGCCTTCATCTTCTGCAGCACATCGCGCCACAGGCCGGCGCTCGGCAACCGGAAGTAGTGGAATTCGCCCGACCAGATGAACGTCCGCCGTCCGTCGATCAGCAACGAATACTTGTCGAAGCTGATCGTGTGCCGCGCCGGCGGCCGCGCGCCGGCCGTCGCCCGCACGGCGACGGATTCCGTGCTCGCGGCCGAGGGGGTGACCGGTGCACCGGCGAGCCCGAGGGCGAGCGTCAGGGCAGCGGCGGCCACGGCGAATCGAGACCTCATGAGCACTCCTGGCGCAGGGGGGCTGGGAAGCCGTCGAAATTTGTTTGATCATGTCGGATCATGCAAGGATCGGATGGACCTGTCAACGGACTGACCACATGTGACCAACCCATGTGAATACCCTTGCGCATGATTCTGGTAATTGACGAGATCACTCGTTGAGCGACATCGTTCACTTCGCATCGCGCGGCGATTCCAACAAAATCAACAGACACAGCCCGCGCTCTTGCCCGAGGTCGACGATGGCACGTTTCAACGAATACGAACAATTCCCTGGAGCTCGCGAGGAACGCCTTCCATCGCCTGCACTTCAGATGACCGTAGGCAAATCGGTCCGGAGATTTCAGCGCCGGCCGATCCGGCCAAAGGTAGATCATGTCACCGACGAGCGCCGCACGTTCGTGGCCACGCCGACTCGCCACCGCCGTGCTTGGGATTGCCTCAGGTGCAGCCATCGGCTGGTTCTTCATGGATGCGACCTGGAAGGTCCTGTCGCTGCCCTCGTGCTGTCCGGGCGGATGACCGGCTGCTGCGGGTGGTGACCTCCCGCGGCGGGGTGGTGCTGGACGAGGTCATGCCGCGGGCTTCCCGGATGGCGGATCATCTGCTGGTGTGGTGGCTGATCGCCGCCGTGATGGCGGCCGCCGGTGACCGGCGGTCACGGCGCGCCGCGGTGCGGGCGGTGCTGGCGATGGCGGTGGCCGGGTCGATCAGTAACGCGGCGCGCACGCAGCTGTTCGACCGGGAGCGCCCGCCGGCACCGGTGCGTGAGTCACCGCCGGTGGAACAGAGCGCTGACCATCCCGGCATCGCGCCAGCGGGTTCGATGAGGAGATCACCTTGCTCGTCGCGAGTATGGCCTGGTCCCGACCGTAACGGCCAGGCCGCCACCGGGACACGGATGCCAGGTCCCTTGATGAATCCGCTGGGCGTTGAGGAATGGTGAGGTCAGCGGTCGCTGCGACTGATGGCGCCGTGGAAGAGCCGGTGTAGATGATGCCGAAGCGGGCAGTGGTTGCCGGTGAAGAGATCTGACACGAAGGAAGTCGCCGGCCTCTGTGACATGTATGGCCGGTCAAGTCAGCCGTCGGTGGACGCCGCCGGTCTCCATGGAGATGAGGAAAAGATGAGTTTCGATCGCCCCGACAAGCACGGTCCGCGTCAGGATGAGGCGCTGAAGAAGCAGACGAGGGACTTGGAGCACAGCGGACGTGAGTCCCATGCCCAGGAGTGGAAGGAGGCTGAGCCGGCGGGCGAGGACCAGCCCCAGGTGGACCTGTCACCCGAGAGCGACCTGGTCGGTGGTACGGCGGTGGGCATGGATCAGCGGGACGTCGTCGAACGCGCCGAGCTCGCCCGCTGGCTCCAGCCGAGCGTGTTTCCGGCGTCAGCGGAGCGACTTGTCCAGAGCGCCGCGGAAACCC
>DASQPY010000289.1:0-3531 GCA_035643735.1 Actinoallomurus sp.
GACGGTCTTCACGCCCAGCGCCTCGAGCTGCTTCTGCATGGACTGGATGACCGGCGCCGCGAACGGGTCGTCCTGGCTGGGGTAGGCCGCGGTGGCCGGGCGCTGGTCGGCCGGCAGCGACTTGATCCAGTCGACGAAGACGTCCGCCTGGTGCGGTGCGCTCGCCTGCTGGGCGAAGAAGAGGTACTTGAAGTTGCGCGTGAACATGTTGGGCGCGCCGCCGGCCGGCTCGACGAAGACCATGCCGTTCTTCTCGGCCACCGCCGAGGCGGCGTAGTTCAGCAGCGAGGAGAACGTGCCGAGCAGCAGGTCGACTTTGTTCTGTGTGATCAGCTTGGTGTAGTCGGAGACCACCGTGTCCTGGCTGCTGGCGTCATCGGTGATCTTGAGCTGGACCTGACGGCCCAGGATGCCGCCCTTGGCGTTGACCATGTCGCGCCACACTTCGTAGCCGCGCTTGGCCTCGTTGCCCGGCTGCGCGAAGTCTCCGGTCAGGGGGAGGGACGCGCCGACGACGATCGGTTTCTTGCTGTCACCATCGGATGACTGAGAGGGCCGCTGGCCGCACGCCGTCAGCGCCATGGCCGCCACGACGGCCACCGCCACGGTCCTCCGGCTTCGACCCCGTCGACGCATACCCGCAAGCGCAGACCCGCCACGGATCTTGGTTTGCCGGGGAGATGAGGCGGTCATGAGCCCTCCTCTGTGAGCTTTGTGACGCCTGGAATTAACACCGCAAACGATTGCGATGGCCAGCAGCATGCGGTTCAATCCTCTTGACTGTCAAGGGCTCTCCGAGCTGGGTTCGGCTTCGTTGTGCAAACGAGTGCGGCCGGCAGCACCGAGAGCTCGACGCTGGACACCCTGGAAGGAGAGCTGCGGATCGTGACCCGGAAACTCGTGGTCGGCGCCTTCAGCCCGTCCGTGCTGCTTCGCGTGGGCCGGCGCCTCGGCCTGCTCGACCAGCGAGGTCTGGACGTACTCGAGAAGCCCGTTCCCTCCTCTCCCGCCCAGTGCAGAGCGCTGCTGGACGGTGAGCTCGACGCGACGCTCACCAGCCCGGACAACGTGATCGCCTACCGCTTCGTCCCGGACAACCCGCTGGGCGAGACCGCCGACGTCACGATCGTGGCGGCCGTGGACCAGGGCCTCGGGCTGGGGGTCTACGCGCGGCCGGGGCTCAGCGCGGGCGACCTGAAAGGCGCGAACATCGGGGTCGACGTGCCCGGCTCCGGGTTCGCCTTCGGGCTCTACGCGCTGCTGGAGTCCCTCGGCCTGGACCGCGGCGACTACCAGATCGTCACTCTGGGCTCCACGCCCCGGCGGCTCGAGGCGCTGCTGGCCGGCGACTGCGACGCGACGATGCTGAACGCAGGCAACGAGCTGCGGGCCGAGGACGCCGGCGCGGTACGGCTCGCCGGGCTCACCGACGTGTGCCACCCGTACCTCGGCACGGTCCTGAGCACGGTCGGGGACCACCGGAGGGCGGAGGTCGGCGCACTCGCCGGCGCCCTGCGCGAGGCCGCGCGCGAGGTCGTGGCCGGCAACGCCGATGAGCTGGTCGTGGAGGAGGCGTCCGCGGCGCTGAGGCTTCCGCCCGCCCTGGCGGTGAGGTATCTCGAACGCCTGAAGGATCCGGCGGAGGGTCTCGTCGCCGACGGGATCGTCGACCCGCGGGCGATGGAGACCGTCCTCGGCCTGCGGCGCAGGTACATGCCGGCACTGGTCGACGGGGCCGACGTGCTCGCGACCGCGCTCGACCCTTCGCGAGGCCTCGTCGACCCGCACCCGTACCCGACCGGCGGACGATGACCGCCCACTCCTCGCGGGCACCGCGACAGCTGCAGGTGGTCGCCTTCGTCAGTACCCTGGATCGCTTCGCGATGCCGCCCATGCTGATCGCGATGGCCCACGATCTCGGGGTGCCGCTGTCGTCGATCATCAACGCGGCCAGCGTCTACTTCCTGGCGTACGGGCTGATGCAGCCGGTGTGGGGGATGGTGTCGGACCGCATCGGCCTGGTGAAGACGATGCGGGTGGCCCTGGCGCTCGCCGCGGTGAGCACGCTCGCGGCGGCGTTCTGCGGGACCGCGCTCAGCCTCGGCATCGCGCGGGGACTCACCGGCGCGTGTTTCAGCGCGGCGATTCCCGCGAGCCTCATCTACATCGGCGACACGGTGCCGGCCGACCGGCGGCAGCCGGAGGTGACCCGGCTCATGGCGGGGGTCGCGCTGGGCACCGGGCTGGCCTCGGTGGGTGCGGGCACGCTGGCGGAGTTCACCAGCTGGCGCCTGGTGTTCGTCCTGACCGGGGTCCTCGCCCTCGTCCTGATCGTCACCCTCGGCCGTCTCGCGCAGCCGCCGATGGTGCGCGTGCACACCGGCGTGCTGACGCCGCTGCTGGCCGTCGCCCGTTCCGGGCCGACGCGCATGGTGCTGGCATTGGCGTTCCTCGAGGGGATGGTGCTGCTCGGCGTGCTGACCCTGCTGCCGGCCGCCGTCGAGGCGACCGGGGCCAGCGCGTCGGTCGCCGGGACCGTCACCGCGGTGTACGGCCTCGCCGTGCTCGGGTTCGCCCGCCTGGTGGGGGCGATGGCGCACCGTACGCGCGCCGCACGGTTCATCGCGCTCGGAGCCTGCGCCGCCGCGGCCGGATGCGCACTGCTCACGGTGGCTCGGGCACCCGTCGTGGCACTGGCGGCCGCCGGCCTCCTCGGCCTGGCCTGGGTCTCGATGCACTCGTCGCTGCAGACCTGGGCCACGGAGGTGCTGCCCGGCGTACGCGCCACGGTGGTGTCGGCGTTCGCCGGTGCGCTGTTCCTCGGCAGCGCGGTGTCCGCCAAGCTCGCCGGAGGATTCGCCGAGGCGCACAGATACGCTCTAATCTTCGGCTGGGCCACGATTCTGGCGGTCGTACTCGGGCTGTTCGCGACTCTTGGGCGGGCGCGATGGATCGGACAAGAAGGAGGCCCCGGCCCATGAAACCCAAGCGGCCAGAGGGGGTCCAGCAGGTGGGGGGACAGCCGGTCACGCTTCGCGACGTCGCCCAGGCCGCCGGGGTGCACACCGCGACCGCGTCACGGGCGCTCAACCCCAAGGCGCGGCAGCTGGTCAACGCCGAGACGGTGCGCCGCGTGATGCGGGCCGCCGAGACGCTGGGGTACCAGCCGAATCCCATCGCCCGGAGTCTCAAGACCTCCAAGTCGGCGACGGTGGGCCTGGTCATCCCCGACCTGACGAACCCGCTGTTCCCGCCGATCGTGCGGGGGATCGAGAACGTCCTCGAGTCGGCCGGCTTCAGCGCCCTGATCGTCAACACGGACAACGACCCGGAGCGCGAGCGAGCGCTGATCGAATCGCTGCGGTCACGGCAGGTCGAGGGCCTCATCGTCGCCACCGCTCGGCTCGAGCACCCCCTCCTGCGGCAGCTGCAGGAACAGGACGTCAAGATCGTCCTCATCAACCGCCGCATCGAGAATCTGCAGATGCCCTTCGTCGTCGGTGACGACGCCACCGGCATCGCGCTCGCGGT
>DASQPY010000290.1:0-3730 GCA_035643735.1 Actinoallomurus sp.
GGCGATCGAACTCTTCATCGTGTTCTCGTTTCTGCGGGGGGTTGATGGGTGAGACGCGCCGGCCAGGTGTTCGGGTCGGCCGGCGACGGATGTGGTCAGCGGCGGGACTTTCGCGAGCCGAGGCGGATGCGCTTCCCTGACCCGGCACAGCGACGGCAGATGCCCCAGCGCCGGCGGTTGCTGCCGCGGCTTCGCCCCGAGCCGCGGCATGCCCGGCAGGGAGCGAACGGCCACAGCCATGCACTGATCACGGGCACGGCAACGATGGCGATGACTGCGGCGACGGTGGAGTCCATCAGGCGATCCCTTCGGGGGAGTTAGGTCGTCGATGGCGAGTTAGGTTTCTAACTCGGGCGCTGAGGCCGCTTCGCCAGTCCGTGACCTGCGGAAAGTTAGGAAAGTTAGACGAGTTAGGTCCCCGCGATGAGCCGTCGCGGCGGCCTCCGGGACGCTGTTTCGCGGACATGGGCGACCTAACTCGTTCGCTTCGCGAGCGCGTCAGCGATGGCGTCCGGCGAGACCGGCCACTTGTTCCCCGTCGAGGGGATCCGCACGCCGTACTCGCGCTCCAGACGCTCCCTGAGGGCCTTGCCGGTCATACGCCGGTACGGAGCCCACCCGGGCGCGTGACGGGCCAGGAGCGCCGGTACATCGGCTGCGGGCACGATCTCCTCGCCGAGTGCAGCTTCCAGGTCTTCGAGGAGGTCTCGCTTCGGCGCCGGCCGAGGCCCGCTCTTGCCGGGCACACCCTTCCTTCGCTCGTTGATCATCGCCATGGCCCGGTCGATGATGGGCGTGAGCTCGTCGCGGCCCTTCTCGATCGCAATGAAGTAGACCTGCACGATGTCGCTGCGCTCACCGGACAGGCCCTTACACACCGCAGTGCCCTTGTCCACGCCGGGGATCAGCTCCGTCGCCCGGTGCCCGCCCGCGTAAGCGCCCTCTCCGAGCAGGGCGTTGTTCGCGACGTAGTCGCCGACGGCGAACGCGATGCCGTTGGAGCAGTTCCGGGTGACGTCGCGCGGCATCGAGTCCTTCGTCGGCGCCTGCGTCGAGACGATGACGTGGATACCGCGCTTCCTGCCGAGCTTCACAATGTCGATGAGGAGCTGGCTGATCTCCTTGCCGTACTTGCGGTGCTGGATCGCCAGGTGCGCCTCTTCCAGCAGGTAGAACAGCGGATGCAGGCCGATGCCTGCGTCGGCCAGGCGGCGGGTGACGGCCGGTTCCTGCTGCTCGATGAGGATCTGCCCGCGGGTCTGGACCTCGGCGTACAGGTCCTGCAGGTCATGCAGGATTTTCTCGATGAACTCGTCTTCGGCGCCCATCACGTACCGGGCGGCACGGCGCTTGAACAGCTCAAAGTCGAAGTTCGTGTCCGGGACGTGGATCCAGATCTCGGCGGTCGGATCCAGCGCCGCGCCGGCCAGGATGGCGCGCGCCGACGACGACTTGCCCTGGCCGGGCATACCACCGGCGATCGTGTTCCGCTCCATCAACGGCGCAAGGATCGGGTCACCACGGAGCGTCTTCCCGAGCGGAACGCCCTTGAAGACGTCCACCTTGCCGTCGGTGAGCAGCGGATAGGGCCCGGCGCCTTCGGCCAGTGCGCCCTTGTCGGCAACCCACGTGGCCAGAAGACCGGCCTCGGTGCCGGTCGTCGGCCAGACCTCTTTGGCGAGGCGGTGAAGGCCGGTCGCGAAGTCTGCGCGACGGCGGGCGATCCGGTCCGCAGTCACACCGGCCGGTAGCCGCAGAACGAAGAACGTACCTCGGCCTTCCCTACGCGGCACGACGATGAACGCAAGCGGGTGGCCCGCCTTAAAATACGCCGTGACCTGCGGGATCCGCATCGCTTCGAGGGCGCGGGCGATGGTGGTCTCATCGATGTCGACGTCCTCATCCTCGGTTGCAACCTGCATCCACGCCGGGCCGCGGCCGGAGGTACGGCCGATGTGCCACAGCCACACCACGCCGAGCCAAGGGGCGGCCAGTACGAGGGGACCCCAGACGATCGCGACGATCGTGACCAGCGTTCTGACGAAGTCCGCGACAGCCATGAACGTCTCACGGATCCGGTGCGGGTCATGGTCGGCCACGGCCAGGGTGATACCGATCAGCAGCAGGAACCCAAGGAAGGTCCCCAGGCCGACAGCCAGGGCTTTGACCATGTGCACGGGCGCCTCGAGCAACGCCATCCGGCGCCGGTGGCGCCGCTCGCGGGCCTGCTCAGCCCTGCTTTCCCACTCCTTCAGCTCCTCCCAGTTCCCCGCGGCCTCTGCGGCGCGCATCATCCGCTCGTACCGGGAGTTCGTCTTGGCCTCCCACAGGCGGCGAGCCACGACGCTGGCGCCGACGGGGATGTAGGCGGCGTTCCGGGCGACGACTTTGGTGCGTTCGTCCTTGGCGACGGTCTTCGCGGCGGTGCGTATGACGATGACGGCGGCGTAGACGGTGCGGGGCGGCGGGGTGGGTTCCTCCCACTCGACGACGGCGCTCTGCGCACGCACGTCGACCTCGTCCGGTCCTGGTACGGCGAGGCCCCGCCCCGTCTCATCCTCCGGGGCGGGCTCGCTGTCCGGCTGCTCTGCTGGGCGCAGATGCCGGAGATTGCCGTACAGGTCCGTCACGATGCCCCCTGGCCGTTCTGGGACGGTCCGTTGACGGCCTGCGCAAGCTGCTCGACGTCCGCGGGCGCGGCCTGCTCGGCCTTCACTGCGGACTGGACCGAACCGGCCTGGCGCTTGCTGATGCCGAACTGGTCCATCAGGTTCGCCTGCGACAGCTCCTTCATGCCCGGCCGGCGGCTGTAGCGGTAGGCGTCACGGGCTGCGGTCATCACGTCGGCGGGAGGGGGCGGAACGTCCGAACCGGCGTGGTTCGGGTCCGGGCCGAAGTGGTACATCGGGGCGAGCGGTGCGGCTGGTGCCGCGGTGGGGAAGATGCGGCGCCAGACGAAGACCAGCAGGTGGGAGCCGAGGAAAATCGAGCCGATCACCAGCGAGGCGACGACGAGCACGACGGGCCACGGCGGTACGGGCGTCTTGTGCGTCACTGGGTCGGTGGTGAACCGGCCCAACCCGTGCAGGTAGTTGATGAGCCAGGACGCCCCGGTGTACGCGCCGATGATGCCGAGGCAGTACCGGCGTGCGCCGCGGTCGTGCCGGAGCAGCACAAGGGCGCCGACGGTGATGATGAGGAGACCGTCGACGCCCCAGGGGTACAGGTCCGCGGCGGAACGTTCGAAGTGGCAGGCGAGGGCGGCGTCCCGGAGTGCCCCCCAGGAGCCGCGGAAGGCGACGGCGATGATCATGCCGACGCCGAGCATGAGGACCACGGCCGCGGCGATGAGGCCGCGGCTGGGGCGCTGCGGGCCGGCCGGTGCGGTGGTGTTCACGGGTGGTGCTCCTTGGTGGGTGCGAGGCCCGCCCCGGCCATGGTGTGGGGCGGGCCGCGAGGGGGGTCAGAACATCGGAATGAGGATCAGCGCGGCCACCGCGATTGCGGCGAGCCAGATGACGGCCCGGCCGATACTCACCGGTAAAACGACCGCGGGTTCTTCGCCCGCAGCCGAGCGATCGCCGCCTCGCTCTCGGCGCGCTGCGCTTCCTCTTCGGCCTTCTCCTTCGCTGCCCGCTCGCGGGCGATGCGTGCGCCCTCCTGGACCAGGAAGCGGTCGCCGTCTCGGCGTGTCATGTTCTTCTCCTTCGTTCGGTGTGGCCGGCCCAGG
>DASQPY010000291.1:0-8004 GCA_035643735.1 Actinoallomurus sp.
AACCCCGCCGTCGCCGAGGACAGCGGGAAAACCGTTCCCCCGGGCAAGCTCGGCATCCAGCTGTACACCGTCCGGGACGTCGTCACCCGGACCCCGAACCCTGGCGCCGGCGTAGGCGGAGGCTTCCGGTACACCTTCGAACAACTCGCCGCCATGGGCTACGCCCAGGTCGAGTTCGCCGGCTACACCCAGAGCACCTCGATCCTCGGCCGCCAGATCACGCCGGCTGAAGTCCGCAAGGCAATGGATGACAACGGGCTGGCCGCCAACGGCAGCCACATCGGCTTCAGTGACGACAGCATCGAGGCCCAGCTCGACATCGCCGAAACGCTCGGCCTGCCCAATCTGGGCACCGCCAGCATCCCCACCGGCAGCCGGTACAAGTCCGACTGGCAGCGCGCCGCCGAGGATTTCAACCGCTGGGGCGCCCTCGCCGCGGCCCGCGGCATCAAGCTCTACCAGCACAATCACCACGCCGAGTACAACTTCCTGCTCGACGCCGGGCCGGAAGATTCGAACGGAAATTACACCGCGTCAAGTGGCCTGCGGGGGCTCGAATACTTCTTCACCCTCGTCGACCCGACGCTGGTCTGGTTCGAAATGGACATCTACTGGGGCTACGTCGCCCAGCACCGTTACCAGACCTACACCGATGCCAACGGCGTCAAGCAGACCGACATCTTCGATCCGCTCAAAACCGTCGCCGCCATGCCCCACCGTTTCCCGCTGTTCCATGTGAAGGACGGCGTACCCGCCAACAACGACGACGGCTACGACTTCGTGACCGCCGGCGACGGCGTCCTACCCCTGCAAAAATTCCTCAACACCGTCGGAGAAAAGGGCTACCACTTCTCAAATTACGAGCAGGACAACGCCCCGGGCGCCGCCAACCAGTCCCTCGACGACTCGAGAATCAGCGCCGACAACATCTCCCACTGGCGCGGCTGACCCAACGCAGTAGCACCCCGTTTGAAATGTCGTCCCGCCACCCAGCGACCGCACCGCAGCACAAGCGGTCCTGGGTGTGCGGGGGGACATCCGCCATTCGGTTCCGTCTTCCGTTGCGGAAAATTCCGCGTCCGCCGCCGACCTCGGCACGCACATGGAGTCCCCATCGGGCCCGGGACCAGCTACCGCCCGATGCCCATCAGTAGCCCGCCGCCGCGCACCACCTGGAAGGCCGCAGACTCCTACGCACCCGCGTCCTCGGCTGTGTCATCAACGAGTACCGATATGTGACCTGACGTGCAGCGACAAGTTTTCGCTCGAACGGCCTGGGCGGAGGTACCTAGCCTGGGGCGTCCGCTAACGCGGGTCGGTCAGCCGCGCGCCCTCGGTGCGGAAGCCGGCTCGCTCATAGAGCGCGCGTGCTCTGTCGTTGCCCTCGAACACCCACAGCCTGACATCCACGCCGGGCATCGCGTCGATCGCGCGGTAGAGCAGACCGTGCCCGACGCCCGCGCCCGACGCGGCCGGGTGGACATAGAGCGCGGCCAGGTAGCCGTCGCCGGGATGATCGACATCGTCGCCGTAACGGACGAACCCGACCGGCTGCCCGGTGGTGTCGACGGCGAGCACGGTCTTGAGGACGGGGTCGTTCAGGCGTGCGGCCAGATCGGTCGCGACGCTGTCCGCATCGAGGGCGTCGATCACCTTGTCCGGCACGACGCCTCGATATCCGGCCCGCCATGCGGCCACGAAGATATCGGCCATCGCGGGCAGGTCGTCGGCGACCGCCTCCCGATAGGCGATCACTTGACGTGCATCCGGCGTGGCCGCACGGCCGGCGGCTCCGGCAGCCGTAGCGGTGTCGCGCCCGGTGTCAGGGATCCCAGGATCGATCCGGTGCGCGCGCCGGTCGCGGACGCGATGGTGCCCTCGAGACCATGTACGGAGAGGTAGCCGAGCAGGCCGAACAGGTATGCCTCCTTCGCCTGTGCCGGCAGGCCGAAGTCCTCGACCGGCCGTACGCGCACCGGTGCGGCCAGTTCGGTGATCTGCCGCATCAGGGTCGGATTGCGTACCCCGCCGCCCGCGACGACGAGTTCGGCCAGTTCGTGCGTCCGGCACGCGTCGGCCACGAGCCGGGCGGTCAGTTCCGTGAGTGTCGCGAGCAGGTCGTCGGTGCCGATCTCCAGCTCGCCGACGGCATCGCGGACATAGTCGGCGTGGAAGAGTTCCTTGCCGGTGGACTTGGGTGGGGCGGCCCGGTAGTACGGCTCGGCGAGCAGCCGATCGAGCAGCACCGCGTGCACCGTGCCTCGTGCCGCCCGCGCCCCCGAGGCGTCCATTCGCTCCGCGCCCGCGGTGGCGTCGCTGACGGCGCTGTCCATCAAGGCGTTCGCGGGCCCGAGATCGTATGCGATCACGTTTCCGTCCGCGTCTCGCACGGTGATGTTGGCGATGCCGCCGAGGTTGAGGGAGCCGCGTCGTACCTCATCCGGGAGTACGAGCAGTGCGTCCAGTGTGGAGGCGAGCGGCGCACCGTGGCCGCCGCGGGTGATGTCGCGCGTGCGCAGGTCGGAGACGGTGGTCACCCCGGTCGCCTCGGCGATCCAGGCCGCAGCCCCCAGTTGCAGCGTGCCGAGCGCGCGTGTGCCGTCGACCCAGTGGAAGACGGTTTGCCCGTGGGAGACGATGAGGTCCGCGGCACCGCCGGTGAGGTGCTTGTTGGCCGCCGCCGCGACCGAGCCGAACAGCCGGCCCAGCTCGGTGTCGAGCCGGCACACCTCTTCCAGAGTGGTGGGGTGCGGTGGCAGGGCGGCCGCTATCCGGGCCCGAAGTTCGTCCGGAACATCCTCGCTGTACAGCCCGCGAGGATGGCAGACGATCTCGTCACCGGCCAGCGAGAAGTCGGCGGCGGCGGCATCGATCGCGTCATAGGACGTACCACTGATCATGCCGATGACGGTCAGGTCCATTTCGGTCTCCCCAGGTGGGCCTCGGCCGCGGTGAGTACTTGCAGCCACATCTGTTCGGTCGCTCGCAACGGGCCGCTCGCGTGCAGTCGGTTGGTGATCATCGCGACGGTGGCTCGATGCTCAGGCAGTACCGCGACCGCGACTCCGGGGAAGCCGGTATGCCCGATGGCGCGGCCCGAGGGGAGGTCCCAGACCCGCAGCCCCAGAGCCTGACCGGGGTCGGCACCGGCGGTAAGGAAGCCGGCGGCCGTGTCACGCCGTATCGGCCCGTCACCGTCGAGACAGCGCAGCAGGCCCGTCGCGAAACGCAGGAGGTCGGCGGCGGTCGTGAACAGCCCGGCGTGTCCGGCGACCCCGTCGAACGCGTGGAAGGCGTTGCCGTCGTTGACCTCGCCGACCAGAACATGGTCGCGCCAGCCGTCGAAGTCGGTGACGACACCGTTGACCGGGTACGGGACGCCGGACGCGATCATGCCCTGTTCGATGCTGTCGCCGTTCGAGCTCGCGGCGACCGGTCCGCCGGGCACCGGCGTGGCGTAGCGCGTTTCGGCGAGCCCGAACGGTCGCAGCACCAGTTCGTCCACGGCCGCCGCGAGGCCGCCGCCGACGCGTGCGACCAGCTCGCCGAGCAGGATGAACCCGAGGTCCGAGTAATGCCGTCCCTCGCCCGGCCGGTAGCGGAGCGGCATCTGGGCGGCGAGGGAGACGGCGTCGTCGGAGCGGGCGCCGTTCAGGTACAGCGGCCACCATTCCCGCAAGCCGGCCCGGTGTTCGAGCATGTCGCGCACGGTGCCGTGCCGGTCGAGTTCCGGCAGGTGGCGGGCGACCGGTGCGTCCAGCGCGACCTCGCCGGCGTCCACCAGCGCCATCAGCGCGGCCGTCGTGCCAACGACCTTGCTTACCGACCCGGCGTCCGTCCTCGTGTCCCAGTCCATCTCGACCGGAGGCCCGGCCGCACCGCGCCGGGCGAGCCCTCCCGTGGCATAGCGGATCCGTTCGCCTTCGGCGACGGCGACGAGCGCTCCGGGCGGCGCGGCGCTGCCGTCGGGGGACGCGCCCAGAAGGCCGGTGATGGCGGTGACCAGGGGGTCGCTGGTGAGCCGGGTGATTTCGGACACGGAATTAGGTTAATCGTTCACCTATTGTCTGTCACTAATGTCAACGATTACCCTCTGCGTAACTCGTCGCTCGGAGGACCTCGTATGACACCCCCCAACCCGCCCGGTCGCGGCGGCGTCCGCTTCTGGACCAACTCCGTCGGCCTCACCGCCGCCGTCGTCACCGCGGCGGCGGGGCTGACCGCCTGTTCGCCCAGCGGTTCGCAGAACTCCTCGTCCGGCAACTCGACGTTCGTCGTCGCGCGCACGGGTGACATCGACAAGCTCGACCCGCACCTGGCGACCGCGTTCCAGACGCAGCAGACGCTGGGACTCGTCTACTCGATGTTGGTCAAGACCAGCCCCACCGGCCAGATCCAGCCCGACCTGGCGACGAAGTGGACCACCTCATCTGACGGGCGGACCGTCAACTTCACCCTCCGCTCGGGCGTGACCTGGCAGGACGGTTCGCCGTTCACCTCAGGCGACGTCAAAGCGTCGATCGAGCGGATCCTCAATCAGCGCACGGGTGCGGTAGCCCGCTCGAACCTGATCGCAATCAAGAAGGTGGACACCCCCGACGACGCCTCGGTGGTGTTGCACCTGTCCCAGCCGTCGGCGTCGCTGCTCTACTCGCTGACGTCGGTGAACTCCTCGATAGAGTCCGCCAAGGACATCTCCGCCGGGACGGTCGGCAAGAAGCCCAACGGGACCGGAGCGTTCGCCTGGAGCGGCTGGAACCCCGGCCAGCAGGTGGTCCTCACGGGCAACCCGAAGTACTACGGCGGCGCACCGAAGATCAAGAAACTCGAGTTCCGGGTCATCCCGGACGAGTCGTCGATCCTGTCCGGCATGAAGGCCTCCGCCTTCCAGCTCGGCCTGATCTCCGACCCCGGGGTCGCCCGCCAGGCCGGTAAGTCAGACACGTACGCGCTCGCCAAGCAGCCCGCCCTGTCCTACCACGTTCTGATGCTCAACGGCCGGAAGGGACCGCTGAAGAACCAGCAGGTCCGGCAGGCCATCAGTTGCGCCATCGACCGCAACCAGGTGATGCAGACGGCGGCGTACGGCGACGGTACCGTCACGGGCCCCATCACCAGCCCGGCCTTCGCGTACTCGCCGACGGACGGGCTGGCCTGCACCCCGGGTGACACCGGCAAGGCACGATCGATGCTGGCCGCGGCCGGTTACTCGAAGGGGTTCACCCTCACCACCATCGTCGAGACCGGTGAGTACGCGACCGCCGGCGCCGAGGCCCAGAATCTCCAGTCGCAGCTTTCCAAGATCGGCGTGACCCTGAAGCTGAAGCAGCTGTCCACCGGGCCGTACGTGTCGGCGTGGCTCGCCTCCGACTACGACGCGGCCGTCGCGCTGAACGGTGGCTCGTACGACCCGTTCCTGATGTACGGGCGCTACTTCACCTCCGGCGGCAGCCTCTCGAAGCCGGCGGGCCTGAACTCCTCGACGCTGGCCGACCTGCTCACCCAGGGCAACGCCACCAGTGACAACGGCAAGCGGCAGGAGATCTTCCGCAACGTCCAGAAGGAGCTCCTGGCCGAGTCGCCATGGGTCTGGACGTTCCGCTCGGACGACTACTACCTGGTCGGCTCGGGCGTCCACGGGTTCATGCCACGGCCGGACGAGCTGCTCAGCTCGCTGACCACCGCGTCCTGAAAGGGGCGAGCCGATGCTGAACTGGCGATGGCTGGGGGCGCGGGCCCTGGGCGCGCTGATCACCTTGCTGGGGGTGACGGTGGTCGTCTTCGTCGTGCTGCGCACCATCCCCGGAAACGCGATCACCGCCTCGCTCGGCATCGAGTCGGGCACGTTGACCCCCGCGCAGCGTGCCTCGCTCGAGCACTTCTACGGGATCGACCGGCCTTGGTTCGCCCAGCTCTGGGCGTGGATCTCCGGTGTCGCGCACGGTGACCTCGGGCTGTCGCTGACCAGCGGCAAGTCCGTCACCAGCCTGGTGGCCTCATCGCTGCCGGTGACGGTCGAACTCGCCGTGCTGTCGGCATTGATCGGCACCGCCTTCGGCGTGGTGCTCGGTGTGCTCGCCGGCAGCCGGCCGGGACGGGCCTCCGACTCGCTCACCCAGGGCGCGTCGCTGGTCGGCCTGGCGATCCCCGAGTTCGTGCTCGGCACCGCTGTGGTGACGATCCTCGCCGAGGCTTTCCACTACTTCCCCGACACCGGCACCTTCGTGCCGCTGACCCGCTCGGTGTCGGGGAACATGAGCCAGATCCTGTACCCGTCTCTCGTACTCGCGGTCGCGTTCGCGGCCAACGTGATGCGCACGACCCGATCGGAGTATGTCGAGATGGCCGATGCCGACTACGTGCGTACCGCACGCGGCAAGGGGTTGTCCCCCGGCAGGGTCCGAACGTCGCACATCCTGCGTAACGCCACCATCCCCATCGTCACGCTGACCGGTATCCAGTTCGGCTACCTGCTCGGCGGCACCGTGATCATCGAGCAGATCTTCGCGCTGCCCGGTATGGGGCGCCTGCTGTTCACCGCCATCTCCAACCGGGACTACCCGGTGGTGCAGGGCACGGTACTGGTCATCGCGGTGCTGTTCGTACTCGTGAATCTGCTCGTCGACCTGCTCTACCGGATGATCGACCCACGGACGCGTGCCGCATGAGCGAGCGAAGCGAGCGAATCATGAGCACAGCGCCTCTGGTCACTCCTCCGACGAAGGAGGGCGCATGAGCGTGCTGCCCACGGTGGCCGAGCCCATTGACTCCGCCCCCGCCGGCCGGTCGTCGCTGCTCGCCCGGATCTGGCGGGACCGCAACGGGCGGATCGGCCTCACCGTCATCCTGCTGCTCGCCGTCATCGCCGTGCTCGGCGCGTTCGGGGTGCTGCCGCACGACCCGATCGCGCAGCACCCGGCCACCCGGCTACAGGGACCGTCGAGCCGGTACTGGTTCGGTACCGACCAGTTCGGTCGTGACATCGCCGCCCGGGCCGCCGTCGGAATCTGGACGTCGCTGCGTGTCGCGATCGTCTCGGTGGCGGCAGCGGCCGTGATCGGCTCGATCCTCGGAATCAGCGCCGGTTTCTTCCGCGGCTGGGTGGACCAGGTCATCAGCCGCTTCATCGACATTCTCTTCGCGTTCCCCGCGATTCTGCTGGCGCTCGCGGTCGTCAGCGCCCTCGGCAGCGGGTGGCAGAACACCGCGATCGCGATCGCCGTCGTCTACACCCCGATCTTCGCCCGTGTCTCGCGCGGGCCGACACTCGCAGTCGGCGGCGCGGAGTACATCAAGGCGCAGCGGGTTCTCGGCACGCCACTGCCGCGGATCCTGCTACGCCATGTGCTCCCCAACGTCAGCGCGCCGATCGTGGTGCAGGTGACACTGGCGCTGTCCTGGGCGATCCTCACGGAGTCCGCGCTGTCGTTCCTCGGCCTAGGTACCCGGCCCCCGACTCCCAGCCTCGGCCTGATGGTCTCCGACGCTCGCAACACCGTCGCCACCGCCTGGTGGACGCTGACCTTCCCCGCGCTCGCGATCGTCATCGCGGTGATAACGCTCAACCTCCTCGGCGACGGCCTGCGCAGTGCGCTCGATCCGCGAAGGGACTCCCGCCCATGAGCGAACCGATGCTGGCAGTACGGGGCCTGCACACCGCGATCCGCACTCCGTCCGGGCCGCTGGAGATCCTGCGCGGGGTCGACCTCGACGTCGACCGTGGCGAGACCCTGGCGGTGGTGGGCGAATCCGGCTCGGGCAAGTCGTTCACCGCGCTGAGCATCGCCGGCCTGCTGCCGACCGGCGCCGCCGTCACCAGCGGCCAGGTCCTGCTGGAGGGCCGGGATCTGGTGGCGCTGCGCGAGCCCGAGCGCCGCACCGTCCGCGGTGCCGAGATCGGCATGGTCTACCAGGATCCGATGACGTCATTGAACCCGATGATGCGCATCGGCAGACAGGTGACCGAAGGGCTGCAGGCCCACGGCTGGTCGAAGGACGCGGCCC
>DASQPY010000292.1:0-4503 GCA_035643735.1 Actinoallomurus sp.
TAGTGTCGCGTTGCGCTGTCCCTTACGTCTTCGTCGTCGTCCTCATTCGGTGCGCTGGCGTGGCGGGCAGCGTTGCCACCGTGCGAGCGGAGCCGAACACTTGTTCTAGGCAGGGCTGATGTTGTCCCACGACGGGGTCAGATCATCGGTGCTGGCGAGGCCGCCGTCCTTGCACGATCGGCGGCGACATGGTCGCGATGAGGGGCCCGGTGGCCTTGCACCGCTCCTGAACCGCGCACGTGGGCGCGTCAACGCGCTTGGTCGGAATGACGGTGCATCGATCGTTGTCGCTTGCTAACCTACGCTTGTGCCAGGAATATTCGTGCTTGACGGAATGGGTTTCCAGATACCCGCGGGCGAACTTGTACTGAGTTTGGGAGAAGACGGCATCTTCGCAGGACCGCAGGTTGCAGCGGTTCGGGTTCGCATGGACCTGTGGCCAACATGGTTGGAGATTGGGTGTACGCACACGAATAAGGCGCGAGAGGCAGGGCTACGGCTCGGTGTCAGCTTGCCGGACAGTGATAAGGCGACGCTTATGTCGACCGAGTTGCAAGCGGGTCTAGTGGCGATCGCGGCGTCGCCTTTGCCCTCGACGGTTTCTATGACACGGTGCGTGGCGAGCTGGGGCCGCATCCCGACGAGGTTTCCTGGACGCTCGGGTCGGGGCGGGCTCTGTCGTTGCCGCTGCCGCGCCCACGGGCACGTACAGGGACTCCGACGCGGTGGCGGTGTTCTGCGGTGATGTCATCTCTTACTCCTTCGTTGCGGTCGGATGATCGGTGACTCCACGATCGGTGACTTCGACGACGGGCGGCTCGGGCCTCAGGGCCCGTGTTCGACCGGCCGGTGGAACGGTCCGTCTCTCGACCTCTTGTGGCGTGGCGGGCTCCACGCGATCGAGGGGCGCTTCGCCAGCAGGGCGGTGGTCCATCGGTCTCCCGGGCTAGGCGCTGCCGAGGGAGTAGTTGCCGACGCGGCGCCCGGCCTCCTCAGCGGTGAGCCCGACCAGGTCGAGCATCTCGTCGACGCGCGACCGGGGCAGCCCGATCGTCATGGCTGCGAGGGACAGCACCTCGCGCCCGGTACGGCCGGGATGCTGGGCCGAGGCGTCGAGCAGCACGCCCACATGCCGGCCGGGATTGCGCAGGTCTGCGTACGGGACTCCCAGCACGGTGCAGGAGCCGCTGCTGGGCGGGGTGTAGGTGGTCATGGTTGTGGTCTCCTTTCTCGCCGCCAGGCGACGTCATGACGGGGGCGCTAAGCCGACGCACCCCGAAGCGGCGGTATCCGGAACCCACAGTGGGGTTCCGGAGAGCGCCGCCCGTGTGTGCGACTACTTGACCTCGGAGCGGCGCAGGGACAGCAGTCCGATGACGAGGGGAAGGACGATCCAGATCATCGTGGTCGAGCCGAGCATCGCCCACTCCTTGACAGTGTTCGTGGCGCCATCGAGGAGCGCCACCTGCGTGTAGTGCCAGTCGATCCACGGCTGCAGGTCCTCGAACCACGAACGCACCTGAGCCAGGAGCGCGAGGATGCCCGGCATGACCAGTGAAGCGACGAAGTAGCCCACGATCGCGGCCGCGGAGTTGCGCAGCACGACACCGAGGGCGAAGCCGAAGGCCATGCCAACCAGGTTGTAGAGCATCATCTGGAGTGCCATGGACCACGAAATGTCCCACGCGGTGTCGACGCCTGCGAGCGCGGACCCGGCCACGTTGCCGAGGGCGCCGACCGCGAAGGCGACGGAGACGGCGCCGAGGCCCACCAGGAGGGTCGCGATCGCCTTGGCGCCGATCACGCGGCCGCGGCTCGGCACCAGCGTGAAGGTCGTGAGCCCACTTCGCTGGCTCCACTCACCTGTGACGGCCAGGATCGCGATGATCGGCAAGATCACCGACATCGGGAACCCGCTCGCCCTCACGAAGTTCTGGTAGGTGACGTCGCTGTTGAGGCCGAGGACGAGGAGCGACCCGGCCGAGATGGGCGACAGGACGCCGATGCTGATGAGCATCCAGAATCCCGAGCGGGTGTTGAACATCTTGCGCAGCTCGACCTTGACGAGTCGGGTGGTCGGGATGGGCTGGGCGGTCCGTCGGGCCGGCTCGGCCTCGATGGTGTCGGGAGGGACGATCGTGGCGGTCATGCCGCAACTCCTTCGCGTTGGGTGTCGGCAGTGAGGGACAGGAACATGTCTTCGAGCCCGGTGCCCTCGGCGGACCGGAGCTCGGTGAGGGCGATGCCAGCTGTCAGGGCCACCGCCCCGACCCGAGCAGGGTCGGCGTCCGTGCGTACCGAGCCGTCCCCTGCGAGCGTGCTGGGGATCCCGGCCCGTTCGAGGGCGTGCGCGAGGTCGCGCGGTGACGTCGACCGGACGAGCGTCCCCGCTGCGGCCAGCAGCTCTTCCTTGCTGCCGGACGCGACGATCTTGCCGTTCCCGATCACGACCAGGTCGTCGGCGATGACCTCGATCTCGTGGAGCAGGTGCGAGGACAACAGGACGGTGCCGCCCTGGCTGGCAAAGCCCGTCAGCAGGTCGCGCATCCACCGGATCCCGGCAGGGTCGAGCCCGTTGGCTGGTTCGTCGAGGATCAGTACCCGGGGGTCCCCGAGCAGTGCGGTGCCGATGCCCAGTCGCTGACGCATGCCGAGGGAGTAGTTGCGCACCCGGCGCTTGGCCTCCGAAGGTGTCAGGCTGACGAGCTCGAGCATCTCGTCGACGCGGCGGCGGGGCAGACCCATGGTGTCAGCGGCGATCGTGAGGATCTCGCGTCCGGTGCGGCCTGCGTGCTGGGCAGAGGCGTCCAGGAGGACGCCCACCTCGAGGCCGGGGTTGGGGAGGTCGGCGAACTGTTCTCCGTTGATGGTCGCGGTGCCGGACGTCGGGACGGTCAGACCGACCATGACGCGCATCGTGGTCGACTTGCCGGCGCCGTTCGGGCCGAGGAAGCCGGTGACTGTCCCCGGGCGTACGGAGAAGGAGATGGAGTCGACGGCCGTGTAGCGGCCGTACCGCTTGGTGAGCTGGTCTACGAGGATCATGTGTCGAGCCTGCGGGGCAGCCCGGCCGTCGCGCATCGGTCACCGGTCGGTCCCGGCTCGACCGAGGTCGATTCCTGGCACCGACTTTGGTCGGTGGTGTGCCTGCACCGTCCCGATCTACGCTCGAACGGTGAGCACCGCCGAACGCGCCGGCCGGCGGTTGACCCCTGGGCAGACGTCCTGGCTGAGCACTGTGTTCGCGGTCGTGATCGGGGGCTTGCTCTGGCTGTCGGTCGCGGGCGACCAGTGGCAGTCGGCCCGGACGCTGTTCTGGGGCGATCTGGCGCTCGGCGTCGCGTCCCTGGCCGCGATGCAGTGCCGCCGCCGCTGGCCGCTCGCCGTCACCGTCCTGACCGTCGCGGCCACCGCCGTGTCAGTGAGCGCGATCGGCCCGTGGATCGTCTGCCAGGTGTCGCTGTCCGCCCGCCGGCGATGGCGCGAGATCCTGCCCACGGCCGCGCTGTCCGTCCTGGCAGGGCAGGCCTCGTTGGCCGTCCAGCCGAACCGGACCATGTCGTGGTACGTGAACCTGCTCTTCTGCGTCCTGGCGGCCGGCGTCGTCGTCGCCATCGGCCTGTACCTCGGCGCGCGCCGGGACCTGATCGCCTCCCTGCACGATCGAGCAGAACGGGCCGAACGCGAACAGGCGCTGCAGGTGTCCACTGCTCGGGCGGGCGAGCGGACACGCATCGCCCGCGAGATGCACGACGTGCCGGCACACCGGATGTCGCTGGTCGCCGTCCATGCCGGGGCGCTCGCCTACCGGACCGACCTCAGCGCCGCCGAGACGCGAGAGACCGCCGCGATCATCCAGGCGAATTCTCAACGCGCCCTCGCCGACCTCCGGGAGATCCTCGGTCTGCTCCGGGACACCGAGCGCGGCATCGACGTCACCGCCCACCGGCCACAACCCACACTCAGTGACTTGGACTCGTTGGTCGACGACGAACGCGCGGCGGGCGCGCACGTCACGCTGCGTTCGGACCTGGAGGACCTCGACGCCCTCCCGGAGTCGATCGGCCGCAGCGCCTTCCGCATCGTCCAGGAGGGCCTGACGAACGCCCGCAAGCACGCGCCCCACGCCATGGTCACCGTCGAGCTGACGGGCCACCCCGGGAACGGACTGAACCTGTCGGTGCGGAATCCGGTACGGGTCGGTGGGGAGCTAAACGGCAAGGACGGCGCCGGCTTCGGCCTCGTCGGGCTCGCCGAACGGGCCGCCGCCAGTCACGGCCGCTTCGAGCACGGCCTGACCCGCAACGGCGATTTCGTCCTGCGGGCCTGGCTGCCGTGGGAACGATGAGCGGCGAGCCCATCCGGGTCGTACTCGTCGACGACGACCCGCTGGTGCGGGCCGGGCTGAGCCTGATGCTGCGAGGGGCGCCGCAGCTCGAGATCGTGGGCGAGGCGGGCGACGGCGTCCAAGCTCTCGAAGTGATCGCGCGAACCCGCCCGGAC